>DATNLB010000113.1:0-5056 GCA_035603095.1 Candidatus Acidiferrales bacterium | reverse complement strand
CCATCACCTACTGCAGAAAGAGACGCCGAGCGCCCGGGTTAGGGCTAGGGCTTTGCAATTCTTCAGTGTCCTGGAACTCAGTTGTAAATGTTTTGAGGCGGCCGGAATTTTTTCTGGGCGAGACCGGTCTGAGCATGCGTGAGCCGGAGCAGACCGCACGCGGCTGTATCCAGCTCACACTCCGCAATGATGGGCCACTCTGACCTTCAGTCGCGGCACTACTCTGATCGTTGATCGGTGGCATGGAGGCCACCGGTCATGAAGCAGAAGCCAAGTTCCAGAAGATTACGCAGTAGCACCAAATCCGTCCTGCGTTTGCCCGACTTGGAACACGCCAAGAGCGCGGTGTTGAACAGCCTCAACTCGGCAGACGCAAAGCGGGGTTAACTCTGTGCTCTCTTCCCTCTGTGTTAAATTCTTCTCTCGATGGACGACAATGACATAACGTATCAAATCATCGGGGCGGCGATTGAAGTTCATCGCCTGCTTGGACCCGGCTTGCTGGAATCCGCTTACGAAGAGTGTCTGTCGCGAGAACTGGAATTGCGGAACCTGAAGATAGAGAGGCAGAAGCTTATACCGGTGGTTTACAAAGACGTGAAACTTGAGTGCGGATATCGAATCGATCTGCTGGTCGAGTCGAGGATCGTGGTCGAACTCAAGTCTATTGAAGCGTTTGCTCCCATCCACGAGGCCATCATCCTGACGTATGTACGCCTCTCAGGATGCCGCCTCGGGCTTCTCATCAATTTCAACGTGACGGTACTGAAAGATGGGATCAAACGATACATCATTTAGCGTAGTGCGAACTGAAGAAGAGCATCTAACACAGAGATCACAGAGAGAAGAGCACAGAGGACACGGAGAAATACAGACTAAGTTAGGAGCGGACGAGTCCGGGGAATTTGCGAGGACTATTGTCGAAGCTTGGGAAAACCGGCTTGAGGTCGGCGACGCCGATATGTTTGGTCAGGATTTCACCGACGACGGAGCGGAAGTCCGTAGTTAGCGCCAGGTCGCGGCCTTCGTTGAGCTGGTGGTCGTTCAGGCCGGGCCATTTGCCGTAAACCTGGCCGCCCTTCACGTCGCCGCCCATCACGAACATGCAATTCGCGTGGCCGTGGTCGGTGCCGCGATTGCCGTTTTCCTTGGCGGTGCGGCCGAACTCGCTCATGGTCACGAAAACGATGTTCTCCATGCGGTCGCCCATATCCTGATGAAAGGCTACGAGGGATTGGCCGAGGTCTGAGCAAATTGGAGAGCTGGCCTTGCACGCCCCCTTCGTTGACGTGATTGTCCCAGCCGCCGCAATCGACGAAGAGAACTTCCACGCCGATGTTCGCTTTGAGCAGTTGTCCGATCTGCTGCAAGCTTTGGCCGAGCCGACTGCCCGGATATTGCGCGCCGTTTTCCGGCTGATACTTGCCCGGGTCCGCTTTGCGCAGCAGATCGATGGCTTCAAACGTTTCCGTGCCCGTGCCGTGCAGCGCGTGGTCCACGGTTTGCGAGTACATGGCTTCAAAGCCGCCTTCGACCATCTGGCCCGTTCCCGGCGCCTGCGCCATCACCTTGAATTGCTTCAGGTCCGGCAGCGCAATGGCCGGCGCGGCGCCGTGCAGCATGCGCGGGAGGTTCGGCCCCATCGCCACGGCGCGAAACGGCGAGGCATCTTCTTCCGGAACAGTTTCCAGCGCGCGATTCAGCCATCCGTCTTCCGTGGATTTCAATCCCGGCGTGCCGGATTCCATGAAGTCCTGCGCGTCGAAGTGCGAACGCGTCGGATCGGGCGAGCCAGCGGCGTGTACGATCGCTAGTTGATTCTTGTGAAAGAGCGGCTCGAGGGGCGCGAGGCTCGGGTGCAAACCAAAAAACCCGTCCAAGTCGATGGCCGCATCGTTATTCAACTCGGGGTTTGCAAGTCCAAAACCCGAACCCCGGCCGCCGCGCTTGGGCTGCGGAATGGCGATCGTCGGACGTAGGCGATAGTAATTCGATTCGCCGAAGGGCACGACGATATTCAACCCGTCGGCCGCGCCGCGCTGAAACAACACGACGAGCTGCTTCTTGTTCGGCATCGGCGTGGCCGCCACGGCGCGCTGCAAAAACGCGGGCATCGCGCTCAGGCCGACCATGGCCACGCCGCCCTGCTTCAAGAAATAGCGCCGCGAAAATTTCAGACCTCGCACGCCTTCGCAACATTTGTAGCTCATATGACCTCACGAACTTTAGCGTCTTTGAAACTCCGGCGCGCCCAGCACCAACCCGGCGACGACGCCCAGGTCCACCTGCTTGCGCGGATCGTCGAGCTTGGCTTGCAAAACCTGCGGGTTATCGAGTTGTTTCTCGAGCGTTTCCACCGTGGTCGGCCCCGCCTGCCCGCCGAGGAATACTTGCACCGCGCGGTCAAGCGCGCTCTTCGCGTCCGCCGAGGAATCCAAGCCCAGCAGCGAAGGCACATCGGTGCGCGCTCCCCGCATTTTGTTTCCCGCAAGAGCCAGGGAATAGTTCAGCCGGTTCAACAGCGCGCCGGTGTTCACCCACGCATCGGCCTTATCCGCATACCCGGTTGGCGGCTGGCACTGATACAGCGGCTCGCCGATTCGCCCAACCCACTGCACCAGCGGCAGAGGCGTGTCCACATCCGTGCCCAGGGCGCGCACCTCGGAAACCACCAGTTCAAACGGCGTCTTGATCTTCGCGCGGTACGATTCCCGCGACCAGAATTCCGGCGACCAGATCATGGTCTTCAGCACCGCGCGGATGTCGCCGTCGCTCGACTGAAACGTCCGCGCCATGCGCTCCACCAGCGCCGGCGGTGGAGTATCGGAAACAAAACGGCGCGCCAGTTTTGTGGAAATAAATTTTGCGGTATTCGGCTGATGCACGAGCAGGTCGATGACCTGCTCGCCGTCCTTGATCCCGCCCGCGTGGATCTTTTTCCCCAGCACGTATTTGGGGTCGGGATCGTGCAGCCTGTCGTCGAATTTGAAATCCGCATACTGCCTCGGCTTGTCAATCGTCCAGCCCGTGAAGCAGCGCGCCACTTCCGTGACGTCCTTCTGCGTGTAACCGCCATCCACGCCGAGGGTGTGCAACTCCATCAGTTCGCGCCCGTAATTCTCATTCAGCCCGCGCTCATTTTTCTTCGCCTGCTGCGGGTTTGCCGGTGGACGCGGAGGCCAGCCAAATCCTCCGCGGCGCCTCTGCTGGCGCATGGCCCGCTCGGCGGCCTGCCGCTGCGCGGCCCGCGGATCCGCGCTCAGAAAATTGTCCAAATAAAAAAGCATCGCGGGGCTTTTCGCGGTCGCGGTCACCAAATCCTTGAATTTCCCGAAGGCGTGCGGCTGAATGACGTCGCGTTCATACGACGTGAGGTAGTAGCGGTCTTCGCCTTTGGCCGCGAAAACGTTGAAGTGGTTAAACCAGAAATCGTCCATCACCTGCTGGAGTTGCCGCTCGCTGTAAATCGCGCGCGTCACCTTGGCCATGCTCAGTTCTGCCACCACGCGCTGCGGCCTTTTGCTGTCGTCGGCAACCGCGCGCGGAACGTTGTTGGGGTCGCCGCCGCCCAGAACGTCACGCCTGCCGGCGCCATTTGTCGCCGCATTCCCCCGCATTTGCTGTTTCATCGGCGCGGGCGCGTTGGGATTGTCTGGCGAGGGTTGCCGCGCGGCAACGGGAGTGGCGGCCGGAGCTTCTGAATTGGCGGGCTGCCCCGGCACATTCTGCATATCTTTCTCGACGACCGTGGCGGCTGCGTCGGAGCGACGCTGCTCCTGTTGCGCGCGTGCCTGCGATTGCTTCTCCGCTTGTTTTTCCGCTTGCTTGGGCTGCGGGTATTCATCTATCAATTTCGCGGTGGACATGTGCAGCGTCGGATAGTCCTGCAGGCGCGCTTCCATGGCCTTGTCATCGATGGAGTTGGGATTGAGTTGCTGCTCGATCCACTTGGCGAGTCCCATTTGGCGCACGTGCTCGACGTCGCCCGGGCGCGGTCCATAGGCGAGACGGTTTAAAGCATGAAGAATAGCTTCATCGGGACTGAGTTCTGCAATCGGCAGCCCTTTTAGCGCAGGATCGGTCTTGGGCTTCTTGTCCTTCGCCGCCGCGGGAATCGCGGCCAGCGCGGGCAAATCCACGCCAAGCGAAAAAATACAAGCGAAAGAAAGCGCGGCGGCAAGAAGCGACCGCGGGGTGGCGGAAATCGTTGGAAACTTCAGAAAAAAAGCTGAGGCGGGGCGCGCTGGCAGCCTCATAACACTCTCCTGGTCGGTGGCAGATTCGGTGGATGGGCGGTCACGATTAGATTAACCCCTTCCCGGCAAGGAAGTTGCGTAAGTCCTGATGGCGTGTCGAATCTCTACCACGGCCGAAAGTACAGGTAAGGAAGGACTTAGATGTGGAGTGCGGCGGCTTGACGCCGCTTCTCTTCCCTCGACGGGCTAACGACCCAATACGAGCGTCCCGGCAGCCGGAAAAGCGGGAGCTTGCTCCCGCGCTCCAAAATGTCCGTGTGGAAATTTCTTATTTCGCGACAGCACCATCACTCCGTTACGTCAAAGTCCACGCTGCGGTCCGGCGCATGATTCTTCGCGCTGTCGACGGCCTGCATCACCAAACGGTAGGAACCGGGCTTCAGGTCGTCTACTTTCACTTTCATTCCTACGGGGATCACGGAATTTCCCTTTTGGATGAAATCATCGGCGCGAACTACTTCGGTGAAAAATACTTGCTTGTTGGTCGATCGCTCGAAAATGCGGTAGGCCATGGCGACAACCGGCGGGGTCTGCGAGGTCAGCAGCGGCTCATAGATTTCCGTGTACAGAATTACGTTGTCCGTATGCTTAAAGCAATTGCTGCCGGAAGGAACGATCTGCAAGCCCTTAACTACCAGCGGGGTGCGATCTTCGAGCAACACGGAATCCAGGCCGGTCGGAATATCGTCCAGCCTCTGCGGGGAATTCGTCAGCGCCACTCCGCTGAGACTGAAGTGTTTTCCGTCATAGGGATCGATGGCGAGGGGCGATTCGAATTTGCCGAAGGCATCGCCGCCCGC
>DATNLB010000193.1:0-8470 GCA_035603095.1 Candidatus Acidiferrales bacterium | reverse complement strand
CTCGGCTGCTGCCTGCTGGACATCGGCGGCGGCACCACGGAATTGCTTGTCTTTGGCGGAGGCGTGGTGCGTCACACCAGCGCCGTTGCGATTGGCGGCGATCACTTCACGAATGATCTGGCCGTCGGTTTGCGCACCCCGATCCCCGAAGCGGAAAGAATCAAGCGCCGCCACGGCTGCGCCGCGTCCGCTTTCATGAAGGCAAACGGCGCGATCGAGATTGCCAGCGTGGGCGACCGTCCGCCGCGGAACATCTTTGCGCACATGCTGACGGACATCATCGAGCCGCGCGCTATGGAATTGCTTTCGCTGATCCGCGACGACTTGCAGCGCGCCGGGCTTGACGGCCAAATCCCCGCCGGATTTGTCTTGGCGGGCGGCGGCGCGCGGCTCCACGCGTTGCTGGAACTTGCCGAGGAGTCATTCCATCTCCCGGTGCGCATCGCGGAACCCAAAGGCTTGGCTGATCTGCCGGAACAGGTGGCGTAGCCGGAATATGCAACCGTAGTTGGACTCGTATTGTGTGGCGCGAAGGCGCGGCGTTCCGCGCCCCCGCGCGGGGGAAACCTTGTATCAAAATTGAAAGCCATGTTCGCCGGCGCCTCGTGACCCTGCCCGAGAGCCGCAAGCGAAACTGGGGAAGGCTGGGGAAGACATGACAACAAGAGAGGCAGGAATCCGGATGAGCTTCAGCGAAGAGCTTCAGCCGGCGAAGATCAAGGTCATCGGTGTGGGCGGAGGCGGTTGCAACGCGGTGAACCGCATGATTCGCGCCAAGCTCGAAGGCGTGGAATTCATTACCGCTAACACGGACCTGCAAGCGCTGAAGCTGTCGCAAGCGCCGGTGAAGCTGCAACTCGGCGCGAAGCTCACCAAGGGCCTTGGCGCGGGAGCCAATCCCGAGGTCGGTCGCAAAGCCGCCCTCGAAGACACGGAGAAAATCATCGAAGCGCTGGAAGGCTCGGACATGATTTTTATTACCTCCGGACTCGGCGGAGGCACCGGCAGCGGTGCCGCCCCTGTGGTCGCTTCACTTGCAAGCGAATTGGGTGCCTTGAGCGTCGCCGTGGTCACCAAGCCGTTCGCTTTCGAAGGCAAGCGCCGCATGCTGCAAGCCGAGCAGGCCCTTCAAGAGCTTATCGGCGCGGTTGACACCGTCATCGTGATCCCCAACGAGCGTTTAATGGAAACCGTCGAGCGCGGCACAAGCTTTTTCGACGCCTTCCGCATCGCGGACGACATTCTTCGCCAGGCCGTGCAGGGCATCTCGGACATCATCACCGTGCCCGGCATCATCAACCGAGATTTTGCCGACGTGAAAGCCATCATGCATGGCCAGGGCTACGCCGTGATGGGTACCGCTGTTGCTACCGGCACCAACCGCGCCGTGGATGCCGCCAACCGCGCCATCGCCAGCCCGCTTCTCGAAGACAACTCCATCCAGGGCGCGCAGGGCATCCTCATCAACATTTCCGGCAGCTCCAGCCTCACGCTCCATGAAGTTCACGAAGCGTCGAGCGTCATTCAAAAGGCCGCTCACGAGAATGCCAACATCATCTTCGGCGCCGTCCAGGACGACAACATGAAGGACTCCGTGAAAATCACCGTCATCGCCGCGGGCTTCAAGGACGCCAACAAGAAAAACATCCACCAGAAGCCTTCCTTCCTCCCGAAGACCTGGAAGGCCGGCCGCGAAATGGCGGATGCGCCAGTGCAGCAGACCTTGCCGAACGTCGTCCACCAAGTCCAGCAGAACGTCCGCGAAGTCAGCCAGGATGTACCTTCCGACGATTTGGACGTCCCGACATTCCTCCGCCGCCAAGCCCAAAAAGCCTAGCGCATTTCGGACAGGGGACTAGCCCGCCTGCTAACGGGTCAGTCTCCGGTTACGGCTGCGTTTACCAAGACCTGAGAGCAGAGCTGTATACTTGGCAGGTGTTGTCAACAAAAGTCCACCAACGACGCCTAGCCATGTTGAGACATTGCTTTCTAGTCGTTCTCCTTTGCTCTATCGGTTGTGGACGTTCCACTCCTCCCCGTCCCGCCAATGTTTCAGCATCCGCAACGCGGACTGAAAATGGATTCATTGAGTGTTCGGTCGAAGCAGAAGTGAACGCGAATAGTTGCGCCGTCTGGGATATCACAGGAATCATGCTCGAAAGCGGCTTGTTCATTCTGAACAAAGATGGACGAGCGGCTACAACGTCCGAATTGCAATACGCAGCGTTTCGTGGAGGCAGAATCCATCTGGAAGGCGATCGGTTTTTGTACCATGTCCTGCCGCGGGAAAAAGACCGAGCTGAATTAGACCGCAGGCTCGCGCTTCTAGCCGGGAATGGCGTGAGGACTACAATGGACTGCGGCCGGATAGCGGTCTCCCAAGACCGTACCCCTGCATCTGAGTGCGCTTTGAACGCGCTCATGAACAAGAAACCGTTCCACGTTCGCTTTGACCTGCAAGGTTATGAAGGTATCTATGTTTTTGGTCTAGTAGGGGATGGCTCGGAAAATCTCTACGCCGTTGAGGACGGCAGTTTGTTGGCTGATATGACCCCCGCGGCCGGGACTCGCATTGGTGTCACTCCATGCCCAAAGCCAATCAAGACTAGGATAACCACAGGGGGAATTCTTACTTGTCTTGCGACAAACCCTTAGCCCTAAAGAACTGAATCAGAAACAGCCGCGTTCGCTCAACTCTTGACTAGTCGCGTAGACTGCGGCAGCCTCGGCTGGCGCAGTTTTACTATCACGCCCAAAGTTCTTTTGACCGATTGCTAACCTCGGCCTCGCGCAGGGAACTCAAACATACACCGCAATCAGGTGAGCCTCTAAGTTTTTTAGAATCACTTATGAAAAAGAGGGGGTGGGGGCCCAGTTATTGTTAACTAGAAACTAGAAATCGCGCTTCACCCAGGCTCCGCCTGGGTTCCGTTGATTTGCGCAAGTCGCTCTGCCAATTTGCGCACTTCGTCTTCAAATTTCTTGTAGTCCTCGCTGCCATAGGGAAGAGCCGCACTCAGTCCGGAGTGAAATTCGAGTGCTCTCGTTCGTCGCGCAACTTCCACAATATTCGCGGCGCTGATTCCCGCGCCCGGGACAATGACGACTCGTTCCCCCGCCGCTTCGACTACTCTGGCGAGCACCGCGGCGCCCTCCAGCGCGCTCTTCGCGCCCCCAGAAGTCAGGATTCTTTTCGCGCCGCTTTGAATCACATCTTCGAGCGCTCGGTGTAAATCAGCAGATTCGTCGAACGCGCGGTGATATGTCACCGGCAGCGGCTTCGCAAACTCAACGAGCTCCTGCGTTCGCCCGACGTCGACGCGATGGTCTTTCGTCAAGATGCCCAGTACCACGCCATCCATTCCAGATTCTTTGGCGCCAATGATGGAACGCTTCATCTCCGCGAACTCGGCAGCCGAATATACGAAGTCTCCCGCACGCGGCCGTGTCATAGAGAAAATAGGAATACGAACTTGCGCACGCACCGCGCGAAGGAGAGCAGTGCCGGGTGTAACACCGCCAGCAGACAAATCACCGCAAAGCTCGACACGGTCCGCGCCCCCGCTCTCTGCCGCCAGCGCCGCTTCAACTGTCTCAACACTGATTTCGAGGAGGCATTTCCGGTTCATGTGCGGAGTCCTGCGATGGAAACAACATGCGTGAGCGTGCCGTGGGTCCAATTCCAAAACATACCCAGCAGAGCGGCAGCGTTCCAGCCCCATAAGAAGAGACGCATTTCATTTGGACGATAAGCCCGGTTTTTCCACAGTAAGGTCGCATCGAACAAGAACCAGAGCGCACCGAAGGCGAGGAAGCCCGTGATGATCCATTCCCGAAAATAAATCCGCACCAGGGCGATTTCAACACACAAAAAACCTGCAATCAAGAATTTAGCGGGCACTCTGCCGATCGAGGTCGCTGTCGTTCGCCGTCCGCTCAAGTTGTCGGGCTCGATGTCCATCACCTCACCGAAAATATGAGAGTGCATCGCAAACATGGCGCCAAACAAGAAAGTCTGCCAAGGGAGTTGCGGGACGTTGTTCAGCCAACTGCTCAACACGAAAACGAGCAAGTAGCTTGCCTGAATCAACACGTCGAAGGGAGGCCGGCCTTTCCAGGCGATGCCAGGCGCATTGTAGACGCCGACGGCCACCAGAAGCAGCCCGTACCACCACAAAATGCGCGGCCCGATGAAAAAATAGAACGCGACTACAAATGGAATTTGCACCAGGGCAATCTGCCATTTCAAAGCTGCCAACTGTTCGCGCGCGCCGCGCGAACCAAACATGAAGGTTCCTTTGCGCGGGTTAAGCGAATCGGTCTCGGCGTCGACGATGTCGTTGACGCCGTAGATCAGAAATCCAAGCGGGAAAAGCACGAATAATAATCCCAGCCAGAGTTTGCCGGAATGGAGACTGTCCGCATGCCCGAGCGGCATAAGATAAAACAAAGCCGTCGTGCTCCACAGTCCAGGCCGTGAAACCTGAAGCAAGAACACCAGATAGGAATGAGGCTGTTGACGACTCGCGACGCTTGGAGAGGCTTGGGCGGTTTCGGCCATCTGGCCCAATATAACGCGATTCAGGCTGGGCCTGGGCCTTCAAACTGGCAAGATGCGATGAATCGTTTCGCCAGTTTCAAATTCTCGCAGAGCAAATATGTAAAGAAGCGGCCGGCAGGCAAGCAATTGGCGAGGCCGCTAGATAAGGCCGAACGAGGCGAACGCCGTGATCGAGGCACAGCCCAGGGCAACGCCCATGACCACACCCGCCAGCACATCGCTCAGAAAGTGCATGCCAAGCACGATGCGAGATACCGCAATGCTTAGCGCCAGGAAAAAAAGCACCCCTTCGAGCGAGGGATAAAAGTAGCTCACGACGAGCGAGATGGAAAACGCCGTCATCGTGTGGCCTGAGGGAAACGAAAACTGATCCGGAGGCAGCACCTTTGACCAGCAGTGCGGCTCGATCTGGCAAGGCCTCGACCGATGGCTCATTCTCTTCAGCGCTTTGAATACAAAAATGCCCAAAACCGCCGCAGATCCGGCAGCGCCGATGGCCAAAAATCGTTGTGGGCCTCCATACGCGAGTAACATCAGCCCCAGACCGTACCAGATCCAGCCATCGCCCATGCGCGTGGCGGCGATCATCCAGATGCGAAACCAGCGTGGGGCGCGCCAGCGATTCATCCGCCGCATCAGCCGGTGATCGCGCCGATCGATATATCCCCAGAGGTTGCGTGCGACTGCCATCGCCTTACCTCACCCAGACGGCCGGAAACAGACATGCGCTTTCAATAAGAAAGATGCACAGATAGGCGAGAAAGATTTCTCGTAGACAAATCGCGTGTGTGTGCAGCGCCTTTCGCCTCATATGCAGCGACGGATTGGATGTCTTGCTCACGCGCGCCTCAACTTGCCCAGTTGGCCTCAAAGTTAGAATCCAAATCCCACAGCATCCGTTTGCGTTTCTCGCCACTCTCGATAGCCGTAGACCATTTTCGGCAAAAACGAATTTCGTTCATCCAATGCCCTGCGGTAAAAGCGGGTACCAGCACTGCGAGGGGCGACAGCGCCAGCGTCCACGGTTTGTCCCGGAAAAGCGATCTGACGACGCTGAACACGTCTGCCGTGAGCTTGCCGAAGCTCCCATGCTCGCCGTGTACGCGTCCGCATCCTGCCCGCAACCCGGCGAAAAACTCATCCACCGTTCGCGCCCCGGGCACTTCCGTGAAGGTATGTCCCACACCGGCGATAGTGTGCGAGTCGCTGCCGGCAATCGCGATTTTCCCCAGCCGCGCCGCCAGCCGCGCAGCACTCTCATTGGCCTCCGGCCACATCTGCCCGTTGCGCGTTTCAAACGCCTGAACATAGGATTCAAACCAACGGAAATCTTCCTCTTCGCGGCGGCCCGTCAACCCGGAGAAAACGTGATTGGCGCTGAAAAACAGCTTACGCTCCGTGAGGTACATCAGTAGCGCAATAAAATCGTTTCTACGGCGCTGAATTTCAGCATGGTCGCGCTCGTTGATGCCATAAACGCCCATGTGCATCTCAGTGCCGCTAGGCATCCGAACGGTGACCTCCTCGCTCAGGAAGAAGTCCCGGTGGCGCCGCAAGGCCTCCGCGCCGTCGATGGAGTCATGGTCCGTTATGGTGACGATGGACATGCTCATCCGCTTCAACCGGTCATAGACCTCGGCGGGATCGTTGTAGGACTCCCGGCAAATGCGATTCAGCCCGGGAACGGTGAACATTCCGGATGCGATGGAGTGAACGTGCAGGTCGCAGCGCATGGTGCAATTATCCGCCCCGGATATGAACAGCCGGTAAAGAGGTCGCGAAATCTGCGTGAACGTGCCCATGGAACTCATTGAACACAAGTGGTTTATTGACTTATCCACATGGCATGGAGAGTGCTCTGGTGCGACGCCCCAATCGTGTGTCACAATCGGCGCAATGAAAAAAGTTCACGTCGTCTTCCATGATGGCGGTGGGGGACATCGCAACGCTGCCGTCGCTCTGCAAACGGTCATTGGCCAGCAAGAGCGCGACTGGCAGGTCGAATTGGTACAGTTTCAGGATCTGACGGACCGGTTGGACGTATTACGCAAGCTCACCGGCATCCGCATCCAGCAGCAGTACAACATCCTGTTACAGAACGGCTGGACCCTGGGCAGTATCTATCTCCTCCGCGTGCTCCAGGCGACTATCCGCTTCTTTAACAAGCCGTTAGTGAATTTGCTCGAAAGATTTTGGCGTGAAAAGCCGGCGGATCTGCTGATTTCCGTGATCCCCCATTTCAACCGGCAGATTTGTGAGAGCTGGGCCAAGATTTATCCCGGCCGCCCGTTTGTCACCATCATCACCGATTTGGCTGATTTTCCGCCGCGATTCTGGATTGAGCCGATCAAAGATCAATACGTCATCGCGGGCACGGAAAAAGCCGCCGATCAAGCGCGCTCGATGGGGCACGACGAGGCTCACATTTTTCTGACTTCGGGAATGATCTTGCGCCCGGATTTTTATTTGGAAGACAATTCCGACCCGCTGAAATTGCGGAAAGAAATGGGTTTGCGCCCGGACTTGCCAACGGCGATTGTTCTCTTCGGCGGGCACGGTTCGAAAGTGATGTACGACATCACCGAGCGGTTGAACGCGGCGGGCTTGCCGCTGCAACTGATTTTGATCTGTGGCCGGAATGAGGAACTAGCGGCCAAGCTGCGCGCTCGCCAGTGGAAGTTGCCAAACCATGTCGTGGGCTTCACAAAAGAAGTGCATCGGCTGATGCGCGCAGCCGATTTCCTGATCGGCAAACCGGGCCCGGGCAGCATCGCGGAAGCCATGGTCCTACGGCTCCCCGTGCTGATCGAATGTAACGCCTGGACGCTCCCACAGGAGCGCTACAACGCCGAGTGGGTGAAGGAAAAGGGCGTTGGCATCGTTTTGAAAAGTTTTAACGATGTAACGGAAGGAGTGCAGCGGATGCTCGATCCTGCGGCGCTCGCCGAGTTTCGGAGGAACGTGGCAGCGCAAGAGAACCGCGCCGTTTTCGAAATCCCGGAGATTCTGGCAAAGCTTCTCGGTGAGCCTGGCGCCGAGCCCCGTTCACGCACGCCAGCGACGGTGGCAACGCACACTCTCTAGGCGTTTCCGCGGTGAAACTAAATCCTTACAACTGACGACCTAGAACTGCTTTAAGAGCTGGGCATGCTCGGCGCGGTCAGGATGCGGGAACCGTGGGCCAGCATGCGAATTATGGGTTGGCGACTGCATATGAAGCTTCGCGCATTTTGTTGCCCGCCGGCGCGAGACATATCGCTTCGAATCGCACATCTTCACGCAGCCGCCTCGCAGGTGCGATTCCGCACAATGGCAGTAGCACCCGCCTGCCGGAACACTCCGCAGCAATGCGGGCGTGTCCGCAAGGAGCGTAAGCGAGCAGGCCAGGAGAATGATTCCCTGGAGGTAGAGTCTGAACAGGGGAGGTCGCCACGAGATGGTCTTGTTGATGAAGCGGGGCATGAGAGCATTTTGAGGAAAGAGCGCGGAAAAACCGATAGTCCGGGAGTCCGGGAATCTTGTTACCAGAGTCCTGGAACTAGCGGGTGAGGGCGCACGAATTCGATGGAGAGAGGCGGTTCCCGATTCAGCCTGGAGACCGTTCCGAATTGGACAAAGAGGACGGATTTGGAGCGCGTTTGGAAATAATCTGCGAACGTAAACGTAAGATAATAAGACGCTTATCTGATTCCGCGGCGAATCCTACATTGGAGGGAGCCGTGCATTAGAGGGCAGGTGGGCGCGTTTCAAATGACGAGATGTGAAAAGTGGCAAGCGAGGGGGAAGGGGCTTGCTTGTCACTCTTTGCAGATCGTTCCCACCTGCCTCTGAGAGGGAAGCTAGGATGGATGACCCCACGCGCTGGTGTGAAAACGACGCCAGCAATTGAAACGCGCCTTCCGGGGCCCC
>DATNLB010000631.1:0-4180 GCA_035603095.1 Candidatus Acidiferrales bacterium | reverse complement strand
CGGCCGCGCGCGCCGCTTTGCCACGCGTCCCAGTAACCAAGCAATTTGAGCTGCTGGTCGAGGCCGGTTTCTTTGACGAGAATGTCGAGTTCGGTGCGTGAGAGGCGCTTGCCGAGCGGTTCGGCGCGGTCGGCGATGCCCCAGGCCGTTAGCGCAGCGAGCGCGATGTGCAGCTTCAACTCGCGCATATCAACTTTGTCCAAAGTGTCCGAAGCCGCGTGATAATTCGGCAGGTAGTTGGCTTCTTCCTGATTCGCCACGAGCGTGGGCACGCCTTCGAGCATGAAATCAAAATTGTCGGTGCCGAACGAGGCATCATAAGTGTGATTATTCGCCCCCCAGGATTCCAGCGGCTTGAGGACTTCGCGCACGCCTGCTTCGATGTCGCGGCGCCCCCCCAATGAATACCCTGTCACGCGGCCGATCCCCGAATCATAGGTGATCATCGCGCGGATTTTGTCGAGTTCCGCGCGGTGCGCCTTCACGTATTCGAACGAACCAACCGTACCTTGTTCCTCGCCGCTGAAGAGCACGAAGCGGATGGTGCGTCGCGGCAAAAGCCCGGTTGCCTTGATCGCTCGCGCCGCTTCAATAACCAGTGCCGCGTTGCAGCCGTTGTCGAGAGCGCCCGTGCCCAACTCCCATGAATCCAGGTGTGCGCCGAGGATGACGACTTCATCCGGCTTCTCGTAACCACGAATTTCGCCCACAACGTTTTCTTGCTCGATGGGCCCGCCAATTTTGTTGGGCATGTCGAAGAGCACGCGCACTTTCCCGGGATATGCCGCGACGGTGCGCGCCAACCGCATGGCATCTTCGCGCGCCAGGACCGCCTGTGGAATCTTGTCTATCTCACCGGCCAGCGAATTCGTGTGGCGATAGAGCAACAGTCTTTCTCGCGCGCCCATCCACAGAATGGCCCGCGCGCCTTCCTTCACGGCATGCTCGATAATCACCGGGGGTCTGAGGTATTCGTTGAAGAGATCGGCCCACGTTGATCCGATATCACTGTGAACCAGCAGAATCGCGCCCTTGATGAGTCCGCCTGCCCTTGCAAAATCGTCCTCGCTGCCGTAACTCACATCGACGACGTTCGCCTCTATCCCGCCAGCCGGCGTCGCCGGTGACCACCCTTCCGCTTTCAGCCGCACGGGAAATTTTACCGGACCGAGCAATTCCAGCCGCGTGTCCCCCTCGCTCCAAGTGACCGGAAGCGTGTACTTCTCCGTGTGAACGTCCACTCCCGCAGCGCGAAACGCCCCCACGCCCCACTCCACAGCCTTGGCCATCTGCGGCGATCCGGTCACACGTCCGCCGACTTCATCCGTCAGGCGCCGCAAATTCTCTTCCATCGGTGACGAGCCCATCACGATCGGCAGAATTTTCGCGGCCGCCTCGGCGCACGACGATGCCTCCGTCGTTGAACAGCCCGCTTTTCCCTGCGCGCTTTGCGCAGGGCTCAGCGGGTCTTTCTTCGCGGGCGGCAGCTGCGCCTGCGCAAACGGTATTGCAGCGAAAAGGCAGAGAAACATGGAAATAAGAAGAACTGTGCGGCGCGGCATGGGCTTGCTCTCTTTTCCTGGAATTTCTGCGTGAAGCATTCGCGTTCCGATTATGGGCGGATTATACCGAAGGAAACGTACCCCGGCATCTTGAGCGTAGATTCTCTGTATTTAGTTTTTTAGCCTTCGTTTCGGATCGAGCAGGCAATCGGCGACACGCGCGACCTGCACCATTTCGTTGACGTCGTGAACGCGGACGATGTGCGCCCCGTTCAAGATGCTCGCGGTAACCGTTGCGGCCGTGCCCCAGATGCGCCCTTCCGGCGGCGCAGGCTTGCCGTCCCGAGCCAATGTCGCGCCAAGGAAGCCCTTCCGCGAAGTGCCCACCAGCAGCGGATAGCCGAGCTTCGCCAATTGCGGCAGCTTTTGCAGCAATTCGTAATTTTGCGCGAAGCTCTTGCCGAAGCCAATACCCGGATCGAGGATAATCTGCGATTTAGCGACGCCTGATTTGCGAGCGATGACGACGGACTGGCGCAGGCCTTGCATGACGTCTTTTATCACATTTTGCGCAAACGGCCCGATTTGCATCGTTCGGGGCTCACCGCGCATGTGTATTAAGATGAGCGGCACGCGGCGGCGTGCGGCGACTTCCGCAATCCGCGGATCGCTTTTCAATCCGGATATGTCATTTATGACATACGCGCCCGCATCGAGTGCGGCTTCCGCGACCTCCGGCTTTTGCGTGTCGATGGAGACCGGGATTTTCATCCGCCCGCTCAACGCCTGCAACACCGGCAACACGCGGGCCAGTTCTTCTTGAACGGAAATGCCCACAGAACCCGGCTGCGTGGATTCGCCGCCGATATCCAGCAAATCCGCGCCAGCGCGCTCCATCCCCAGCGCCTGCTCGACGGCGCGCTCGGTGTCGAAAAACTTTCCGCCGTCGGAAAAGCTGTCCGGAGTAACGTTCAGCACGCCCATCACGAGCGTGCGCTCGCCAAGCACGAGCTTCCCTGAGCGCAGTCGGAGGCTAAATTTTTTCCTGGAGCTCATTCGGAGGAATCGAAAGAACACAAGGTGAGGAACTCTTTCTTGCGAGGAGGAAGGCTCTTCCACGAGTCACGAGTCACTCTTAATCCAAATCAAAATCGCGGATGGGTTTGCCGGCGGGTGCGTCCTTGGCCTTCTTCATGGCCTCTTCAAATTTCTTCGCCAGGATGTCTTCCTTGTTGGTTTCCTGGAACCAGGAATCCGCAAACTTGTCCTCGCGCTGGCGGTTTTGTTCGGCAAGGATCTTCTGTGCGTCGGAGAGGTCCACGTTGGGGCCAGCTTTGACCGGCGCCTCATGCGAAAGCACCGCGCCGAAAACCGCATCAACGGTCAGCTTTGCCTGGCAGCACGGACAAGTGACATGCAGGTTTTCGCTGTTCTGCTTCGTCATGGTCGTATTCTACGCCTTTTTCAGAAAACGGGCACAGCTTGCGACGGTCGGCGGCCATGCAGCCCACAAAAAAAAAGGGGCACGATTCACCGTGCCCCGCAATGTCATGAACGGACTCTCACTGAAAACTGATCACTGACAAACGTCCTTACGCCTTGGCCGGGTTCTCACCGCGGGTGAATCCAGGCGCGAGGCGAGGCTCGGGGCGCACCAGTTTAGGGTCCGCGCTCGGTGCAGCCTGCGGTGGCGGCGTGGGAGGCGTGCGCGGCTTTTCCGGCAACGGCTTGCCTTCCATAAGCAATCGCACTTCATTGGCGTCAATGACTTCCCGGTCGAGGAGCGCTTGCGCGATGCGCTCCAGCGTTTCCCGGTTGTTCGCAAGGAGATTCTTGGCTTTTTCGTAGCCGCCGTTGACGATGCGCTTCACTTCCTTGTCGATCTGGATGGCGGTGTCTTCCGAGTAGTCGCGGTGTTGGGTGATTTCGCGGCCGAGGAAGATAGCCTCGTCCTTCTTTCCGTAGGCCAGTGGCCCCAGCTCGCTCATGCCCCATTCGCAAACCATGTTGCGCGCGATGTCTGTGGCGCGTTCGATGTCGTTGCCCGCGCCGGTGGTGATGTGGCCTAGGAATATTTCTTCCGCGGAACGCCCGCCCATCAGTACGGCTAGCATCGCTTCCAGGTATCCGCGCGTGTAGGTGTGCTTGTCGTCTTCCGGGAGCTGCATGGTGAGGCCAAGAGCCATGCCGCGGGGAATGATCGTCACCTTGTGAACCGGATCGGCGCCCGGCGTCATCGCCGCAACCAGCGCGTGGCCGGCCTCGTGATACGCCGTGTTCCTTTTCTCTTCGTCCGATAAAATCATCGATCTGCGTTCGACGCCCATCATCACTTTGTCTTTGGACATCTCGAAGTCGACCATCATGACGAATTTGCGGTTCTGGCGCGCGGCCCAAAGCGCCGCTTCGTTCACCAGGTTGGCGAGATCCGCACCGGAAAAGCCCGGCGTGCCGCGCGCGATGATGGACAAGTCCACGTCATCGGCGATCGGCACTTTGCGCGTGTGCACGCGCAAAATCTCTTCGCGGCCCTTCACGTCGGGACGCGCCACCACCACGCGGCGGTCGAAACGGCCCGGCCGCAACAGCGCCGGATCCAGGACGTCAGGCCGGTTCGTGGCCGCAATCAAGATCACGCCTTCGTTCGATTCGAAGCCGTCCATCTCCACGAGCAGCGC
>DATNLB010000400.1:0-19827 GCA_035603095.1 Candidatus Acidiferrales bacterium | reverse complement strand
TACGGGCGGAAGCGGCGGCAGAACGCCGCGGCGATAATCGGAAACTTCACGGAGCAAATCAGGCATCCATTCCTTACGCCAGGAAATGAGACCGGCGCGGGGAAGGCCGCCGGTTAGCGCCGTGAGCTGGACGGAAGTTTGGCCGCGGGGAAGTCCTTCCTGAAGTCTCTTGATCAGAAAGGCCTGACCTTCGGCCTCGAAGTCATAAAGAAATTCCTTCACCGCCCAAGCAAGCCGGCTGGCGGCCGCGAGTTGCTCCGGTGAGGCGCTGCTAAGGTCGAGCAAATCTTTGCCTTTGAGTGTAGCGAGTAACTTGCCTCCCGATATATCGGCGCCGAGCAGTAGTTCCATAAACGGAGTCAGCTTGTCATCGGCATCTTTTGGCCATTGTCCGATGCTGATCCCAGCTCTGGACAAAGAAATGACATCGATCCCCGGCACGCGGAAAAAAGCAACGGAACTGGACTTGGCGATATTGTCCGCATGACAAACGGCGCACGATTGTTCGAAACTGTTGACGATCATCTTCCCGCCGGAAACAGCCGGAATGTGACAAGCCTGGCAGGAAGTGGGCGCCTTCTCTTTGTCTGAGGGAAAATACCCTTGAATATGACTGGCGTGGTCGAAGTAAATGCGCGTGCGCCGCTGGTAAGGATAACTAGCGAATTCCGGATGTCCTTTGGCAAGGCTAGCGAACTGGACCTGATGGCAAACCTGGCATTGCGTTTCGGAAAAACGAGCAATGTTAAAGTCTTTACCATGATGCTCCTGGTGGCAGGTCGAGCAGGCCAGCTCGCTCGATTTCATTCGACTAACATTAGCGATGGCAGTCCCAGCCCGGAGTAGAAGCGGTGGCTCTGACTTCTCACTCTTCGCTCGCATCGTGAAGGCGCCCAACGCGGGCGGGGGCGCGCCATGCGGTGAAAATGGCTGGGAACCAAGCGAATGGCATTTGAGGCAGAGCTGGCTGTCCTCCACTGCCCTTTTCTGAAAAATGGCCAGGTGCGCCAGCGACTGAGAGTTAGATTTTTCCAGCGTGTGGCAATCCTCGCATTCGGTGCCGGAGGTCGCATGATGAACACTGAGTGCGCCCGGACTGGTCAATTTTCGACGTCCCTTTCCGGCGAGAACGAGCAGTAAAGCGCTAAGAGTGAGAGCAACCAGGAGCCAAGTGAGTTGCCCACGCGTTCGGCGCAACGACGGTTTTGGCTGGCAGGGCGGAATGGGGTGCGCGCAGTCGCCATTCGGAAGCGGACCTTCGGTGCACTTCCCCCCTTGCGCTTCCGGCCGCGTGCAGAGCCATCGATCGCCGCTTTTCGATGGAAAACACTCCCCGGTGTGACGGCAGCGTCCGCGCTCATCCGGACCGAGCGGGCATGGGTGTCCCTCATCCGCATGTCCGCAAATCCAATCCTGGTTCGGACGCGCGTAGCGATTTCTTTTGAAGCTAAGTTGATCGAGCAATCGCCTCATGCGTCAAAGTCTTCCGGCGTAGATGATGGCCAGAGCAGCGTGAACGAACGCGAGCAAGATAAGGCTGTAGGTAAAAGGAATGTGCACGAGAAGCCAGAGCTTGAGCAGGCGCTGGGCGGCATATTGGAAGTGAACATTCTGTGCAGTTTCGATCCAGTCGCGCATTTCGGCAGCGATCGCTTTTTCGGCGTCGTCCAAGTAGCGATTCAACGCAGTCAATTCCTTGAGCAACCGGTCCACCCTGCGGTCGATCCCGCCCAAAGCGTCAAAGGCGCCGGGAAGACGTTGAAAAAATGGACGCAGCTCACCAAGATAAAAATCGGACAGAGTCGACGATTGGGTTTCGGTTTCGGCTTTGCGGATGAGCGCTTCGACCTTCATTTGAATCTCCCGCCGGTAAGCGGGGATGCGCTCGTAGATGAGCGGTTCACCCGAGAGCATCAACCGCGAAGGCAAAAACCGGCTAATGAAAATGCCGAAAAACCCGCTGAAAACGACCACGCAAAAGACGGCCGCAAGTGCGGTCTCAAGCGCGCCCCGTGGCGGAGAGAAATGGACGTGGAGGAGGAAAACGAAAAAGCAAAAGTAACCGGCGTAGATGTGAATCTGGAGCCAGGTAGAGGCGCGAATGAGCGGAAGAAAAGCCAGCTTTTTGCGCGCGTTGAAAAAGGTCAAACCGAGCACGACAACGAGCAGAAGAGAGCCCGAATACATGGCGGACTCGCGCAAAGAAATCTGCAGGACTAGATTGAGCACCCAGACGATAGCCGAAGCGACAACCAATCCCGCAGTGAAGCTGACTCGGCGCCGGAGGAGAGGGCTCACCTCAGCGGTTGATCCATGTTGCCAGTTTGTCCACATCGCGCATATCCACGCGGATAAGCGCGTCGTGCGGACAAGCGCGCACACAGGCAGGGCCGCCGAGTTGATCGATGCAGAGATCGCATTTGGTAGCCTTCATGATCGGAGTGCCGGCCACTTCATCGAGGATGAAAGAGCCGGAGCGATCTCGCGTCTCCACCATTTGGATGTTGTCATACGGGCAACTGTTCGCGCAGGTCGCGCAGCCAATGCAGGTGTCATCGTTGATCACAACCTGACCCTGGAAAGATTCGCGATGGATCGCACCAGTGGGACAACCGATCATACAAACCGGATCAACGCAGTGCATGCAGGCGTTCGCGACCATAATGCCATTCATCTCCCGCCCATGGCGGATGAATCGCGGGTTGTTATTGTGAGTCGACGCGCAAGCGCGCACACAATCGTCACAGCGGGTGCAGCGATCCAAGTCGATCAGCATCGTCGCCGTGCCGTTAATTGTTCGGTTGTCCACGAGAAACTCCAGCATGTCGGGGCCAAGCTTCATGCTGATTTCTTCCTCCAGGTCGACCGCCGGTTCGTCACTCGGCTGGATTTCCAGCCGCTGGAGTTCCTCTGGGTTCAATCGCGGCAAAATGTGTTGTTGAACAACGGCCGTCGGAATCACGAGTAAATCGACATAGCCGATCGCGCGCAGCGTGTTCTGAAGTGGCACAACGTTAACTCTCTTCCAACTGGAGGCGATCTCTTCCAAACCGATAAACTGGCCCTTGCTCAGGTAGCGAAGCGTCCGCTCGCCGTGATTGTATTTGCGACTGACGCGCGCGAAGCCGCTCCGAATTAAAAAGATCCCATCCGGGTAATCGCCTTCGTGACAAATGAGCGGCTCTTTCGCGAGATGCCCCCCGGCCGTATCATCATCTCCGGTGTGATAAGAGGCTTGCCACTCGAAATCTCCGTAGGTTTCGAAACGAGTGGTGTCGAACACCTCTTTGAAAGCTTCCGGGGGGAGATTATTCAGGAAGGGCGTTGCGCGCAGATGCTTGTCGAGACTTCGCTCACGATAAAGTTGATCCAGGCGCGCTTTCCATTCTGGGGCGTGACGACGGATTTCCCGCAGCCCTTGCCAGCGAATTTCCAGCAATTGCGTCCGACCATCGGCAATGACAGTGGCCGTGCGCGGCGTGCGCCCGAGCGCGGCAATCTCGCCGAACATTTCGCCCGCTTCGAGCCGGGCCGTGTGGTTTTCGCTTAGAATCCGCGGTACATCCTGAAGAAAAATGCGGACCTCGCTCGTCTTCCTTTCGCTCCTGCGGGCCTTTACTTCCGCGGTGGCGGTCCCGGTTACCTTACGTTGCGCATAGTCGCGCACCTCCGGGTAGCGTGGCCGTTCCCAAAGTTGCGCGACAGATTGAAAAAAGTTTTTTTTCTGCGACTCCCGACGTCCGAGCATCCGGGCCGGCAGAGAATCAAGGATCACGTGCACCAACCCGGTGACGATGAAGAAAGCGGAGTTCCCGTAATCGCCCTCGCGCACGATGATGTCGCCATCTTCAAAGCGACGAAGCTGCGCGTCATTCAAAAGAATGCCCCGTAGCGGAGCGGATGATGGAAATTTGCTCTCGTCGATCCGATTGAAAGGACGGTGCTTCATCAGCAGCTCGACGTCGGCTTCCGTCATGTCCTTGCTGAAAGGGACATCCCAACGCCGCGGTTTGGAAATTCTGACTGGTTCTTCAGCCATGAAAAATATTCTGCGAGTGAATCACTCTCGGACTGCTCGGATTGACTTTACCACACCGGTCGCCCGAGAGATAAATCAGCTACCCCTTTTAGAAGAAGTTCGGTCCAGTCTCGACCGTCCGCCTTGTCGAAGATCCCCGCCCGCTGAGACAGCCCCATAAGTCAGGGTTGAAAGACAGGGCCTTTATATTCCGACGGAGGAGGAATTTGCGGATCGACCGCGGCGAGCTCGCTTCCTTTATAGGTGGATGCGATTTTCTGCGCGCTTGCCGAAATCTTGTTCGCCGCCTCAGTGAGCGCCGCTTCGTTGTTCAACTTCAAAGCTACGCCATCAGCCGTGGCGATGATCTCTTTTAGCTCGTCCTTCGGCAAAACCGCAAAAATCGCTTTCACTTTTTCTTTCGCCGCCACTACGCGCTTCGCCATGTTCACGGCGTAGATCGCTTTCTCGGTGGACTTGGCCACGCCGCGCATGCTGTATTCCAAATCCACGACCCGGCCGACGACATAAAGCAGGCGCAGGCGATCGGGAGTATTGGGAACGTTTTTTGCCCCGCTCATGAAATGATGGCGCACTTCTCCTTGGGACCAGGAGACGAGCTCAATTGGACTCCCCGCCGCGTGGCCGCTCGTGTTGACGAGCTTCTCGTTCGGAATGGTGTGACACTGAAAGCAGTTTGTTGCCAGCGCGTAAACGTCATCGGGCGCGATCCATCCCATTTCCTTTGCCTTGGCCTGCATCGATTTGACGTTGTGCAATCTCACCCAATCCTTCGCCGCGCCGTGGCAAAGTTCGCAGGAAACACCGGCGATCGGCTTGAGCTCCGCGCCGCTGCCTTGCGAGGTATAATGGCACTGAACGCAGGCGCCTTCGCTCTTGATGCGCTGCACGCCCATTTTGCCCGCGATCTGCATGGCCGAGGGGCGGCGATGCAAATCTTCGAACGTCTTATAGTGGTGCGTCTGCTTCCAGGCGGTGAATTCCTGTTTGTGACAATTTCCGCATGATTCCGGGCCGAGGATTTTTGTCGGATCGGCCGCGGCCTTGACCTGGCTAATCATCCAAGTGGAACAGAGCAATCCGAGAGTGATTTTCCGAACAGACATGGTTTGCATATAACGTTCTAAAATACTGCGGTTAATGCCTACGCCCTTAACGGCACTATCTTTTTTTACCCGCGGGGAATGCAAGGCTTTTTTTGGGAAAATTGCGGAGTTTTGCCTTGCATTTGCGAAAGCCAAACCTCAAAACGCCTTTCCGCGTCCCCTGATACGGCCCGCACGCAGTTCCGGAAAGATGAAGGACTAAGAGACATAGACATAGATTTTTCAAGATGGTTCGTCCCATGGTGATCAATTCAAACCTTTCTTTTTTTCGAAGGGCACTTACGGGATTAGCCTTCGCCGTTGCATTTGCTGTCAGCGCCCAGGCCCAACCCAAGACCGCTGCTTCCCCGACGGCCACCGTCAAGCCGGCAAAGTCGGATGATGATCTTTTAACTGAGTCGCCCAAACCAGCGGGATCACCGGCAAAGGCAAAGTCGGATGACGACCTTTTAGCTGAGTCGCCCAAACCAGCAGGATCGCCGGGCGCGGCAAAGTCTGACCAAGATCTCTTGACCGAGCCCGAGAAATCCGTCGACGACGAGATTTTGGACCCGCTGAAGCTGCCGATCCTCGTGCCGAACGGGCCGATAGAACCTCCCCCCGAAGAGCTTTCTCCGTTGAAAAAGCAACTGCCTAATCCGGTCGATCCGCACGCGGATTTGTTTGCGAAAAGCCATTACCCGAGCGCCTCGGAATGCGCGGCATGTCATCAGCAGATCTATAACGAATGGCGCTCCTCCAACCACGCCTACGCTTCTATCTCGCCGGTCTTTCACAAGTTCGAGCAAAAAATCAACGACCTCGCCCAGGGAACGATCGGCTACTTTTGCATGCGCTGTCACGCTGGCGTTGGCACGTCGATGAACGAGCCACGCTACATGCCTCTGTGGCAGAAACCGGAGGTGTCCCGTGAAGGCGTCACCTGCATCGTCTGCCATCGGGTGAATGAGCAATACACCAAAGTAAACGCCGAGCGCCGCATTCTTCAGGGCGACATCTTTGAACCGATGTACGGCAGTCGAAGCGGCAAGGGAGTTCAGGAGGTAGTCTCGAACCCGGACACGTATCACATCAAGACGAGCGCTGACCAGCCGGGACCGGGTATCAACATCCACCGTAAAGGAATATACTTTGATCCGATCACCAAATCGGAATTCTGCGTTTCCTGCCATCAGGTCGCGGTCCATCCGGGCATCAAACTCGAAGTGGTCTGGGACCAGTACCGTTCTTCGCCGTCGCTTTTAAAGGGAACGGCCTGCCAGGATTGTCACATGGGGAAGGAGCCGGGCCTTGCCAAAGGCTACGCGACGGGAGCGTCCGCAGTGATCAACGGCATTGAAATCAATCCAGGAGGAAAGCACGCCAACCATGCCTTTTATGGCCCCGGCTACCCAATCGCGCATCCCGGAATTTTCCCGCACAATCCCAAGGCTGCCGCGTTCGCGATTACCACTTGGCTGAAATTCGATTATCGCGCGGGATGGGGAACCGACGCTTTTGAACAGAACGTGTCGAAGGATACAAAATTCCCGTCCGAATGGGAAAGTCCTGACGACCGTTTTGCCGCGCGCGAAATCATTAAGGAAAACCTCGCCATGCTCGAACAGAAACGGGTATTGCGACAAAAGGTGATGGAGAATGGATCGCACATCGACGGGCCGTTTTTCAAAGGCGACCTCCAAGCGGGCAAACGCCTCGCTTTTTCCTACAAGATCAAAAATGTGAATCTCGGCCACAATATGCCATCGGGTTCGCTTGGGGCGCAGCCGGAAATCTGGGTGAACGTAGCCCTAGTCAATCCACAAGGGAAACGAGTGTGGGAATCGGGCTACACCGACAGTCACGGCGACATGTGCGACCTGCATTCGCGCGACGTGCGCACGGGCAAGATTCCCGACGACCATCAGTTGGTAAATCTGCAAACAAAATTCCTCACCACCAACATCAAAGGCACTGATCGCGAAATGTATTTGCCGATCAATCTCGATATCGACCAACTCCCGTTCATCCGCCCCGCTGGCGTTCCAACGAGTGTTATGAATCATCCACCTTTTGTTCGGATGGAAGGGCGCAGCATTCCTCCACTTGGGACACGGGTCGCATCTTACACCGTCCCGGCCTCGGCCATGGCGATACCGGGGAAATATAAATTGTCGATTCGCCTTCGCAGCCGCGCGGAACCGATTTACTTCATGGATTTCATTGAATCCACCAAGGAGATGGATTTCGCCATGAATGACTGGATGATCGACATCCATCGCTACACCGTCGAGTTCGACGTCCCAGCCAGGAGGTAACGAGCCAGGCAAACCAACCTTCGCAATCCCTCGCCGTGTCTTCTCCACCTAATCTTAGAGACATCATCAGACGAACCGTCTGGCTGGCGATGTGTGGTTTGGTTTTCACCAGCTGCGTCAGGATAGCCGGGAATGATTCCACTACTCAATCAGTTGCGGACGAAAACGTCTCGAAGTCCGTCGACGCGCCGCTCGTTCAAACCGCTCAGGAATCTTCCGCGGTTCAGCTTCCAGGATGGCAGGAGAGCGGAAGCATCAACGAGGGAAACGCCGGCGAAATTGTATCGACGCTCGAAACTAGACCCTTGGCGGAGGTAGAAAAGTTCGATTCAGCTCCATCATCTCAGAAGATCCAGCCTTTGGTGGAGACGGCACGAGAATCCTCCACAACTCAGGTGCTGTCGCCAGTCCGCGAAGGTAGGCCAAAACAGAGCACTTCCGGCAAAATCGTGGCGATGCGGCGAATCAAACACCCGGTTGACGGAAAAGATTTCGATAAGGCCGCCGCGATCAGACCGGTCACGCCTGCGACCCGTCCGAAGGAGCCTTTCTCTTTCTTTGGGCTCATGCAGCGAGTTGTTTCGCTTTCTTTAGAGATGGATCCGCGGGCGCATCTCGTGTCGGATAAAAATCCGGTCGTTCCGTTTAGTCCCGACCCGGCCTACACCGCGCCTTATGATCCGGAAGCGCAGCTTGCCATCTACGGCGCGAAGCATCCCAATCCCACCGCCCGCCCTCTGATAGAAGCGGGACGCGAACTTTACGGACCCGGCACATTTGGACCCGGCATTAATCTGTTAGGCGAGAAAAATTTAGTTTTCCCACAGCTCCTGATGTATGGCGATTGGCGCACCGCCGTCGCTTACAACGATAACGGCGCGATTGAGAAGGGATTAATCGCGACAAAGTTGGATCTCGATATCGATTTTAAACTCACCGGCACCGAGCGCATCCACCTCTTCATCACTCCAATTAATCGCGGACCGCTCTTTACTCGAGCCGAGTTTGCGGGCGATCAACGACATTCAGGTGTCGAGATCGATGTCGAACCGATAGCGCTTTTCTTCGAGGGCGATCTGGGACGGCTTTTCGCAGGATTTAATGACGAAGAAAACAAGCTCGATCTTCCCTTCACTTTTGGACTGATCCCACTCCTCGTTCAAAACGGCGTCTGGCTTAACGACGCTTTCACCGGATTTGCCTTTACCATCCCGGCGCGAAACAGTCCGATGCTCGATATCTCAAATGCCGACATCACTTTCTTTGCCGCATTTGACCAAGTCACCACCGGCGCAATTGCGAACGATCATAGTGCGGACGTGTTTGGCGTCGCCACCTTCGTGGAGGCCCAGAGCGGTTATTTCGAGTTTGATTATGGCTACACGCTCGGCCGTAAAAAATTCGACGATCTGAGCTATAATAACTTGAGTGCCGCCTTTACTCGCCGCTACTTCGATGCGGTTTCAAACAGCGTTCGCGTGATTTACAATTTCGGCCAGGACCCTGACAAGGGACACCGGCGCACCGCAGATGGGGTACTCCTTCTCATTGAAAACTCTTTGATCACGCCTCTTCCGCTGTCGCTGGTCCCGTACTTCGACCTATTCGCCGGCTTCAACAAACCTCAATCGCTCGCTCGCGCCGGCGCCGCGGGCGGCGTGCTCGTGAACACGGGCATTCTGTTTGAAACGGACAACCTGACTGGTTTTCCAACAATGGACGCTACCGGGCACGACACCTACGGCGGCTCTTTCGGTCTGGAATACCTCTTCGATTTACACCAGCAGATCGTTTTCGAGATCTCGGGTCTGGGTGTTTTTGGTGACGCCAAAGATCGCACGGCGAAAGGATCGCAGTTGGGCTTTGGCATTCGTTATCAATTGCCACTTAATAACGCTTGGCTTATCCGTGCCGACGCAATGATCGCGGCGCGAGACAATGATCAGAATCTCTTCGGCATTCGGTGTGAACTTCGCCGCAAGTTCTGATATTATTGGGTCATGGTGCTGGTAGCTCTCGAGGCGTTAGGAGCCGTTTTGCTCGTGCTCGTGGCGGGACAAACCTTCATTTTCTTCACGACGTCGTTCCGTCGCTTCGCTCACCAACGCGCGGTTGACAATCTTTCTTACGAGCTTCTGCGGGAGCAGCTCCGAACCGCCCAGGCGCTGCGCAAAAAAACCGAGGAACATGTCGCGCCTTGGAATGGCATTCGGAAGTTTTCCATTCAGAAGAAAGTGATGGAGAACGAGGACACTTGCTCCTTCTACCTCAAGCCGCACGACCGCAAGCCGCTGCCGCCCTTTTTGCCGGGACAATATTTGACTTTCGAGCTCCGTATCCCTGGCCAGAGAAATAAAACCGTCCGCTGCTATTCACTTTCAGAGGGACCGCTGCCCGATTTCTATCGGGTCTCGATCAAGCGCCTGGGCGCGCCGTCGGGCAAGGAAGGCGTTCAGCCCGGACTCGTCTCTAATTATTTTCATTCGACACTGAAAGAGGGCGACATTGTTGACGTCAGAGCACCCGGAGGGCATTTTTGCCTCGATCCGACGGAAACGGGCGGTGTCGTGCTGATTGGCGGCGGCATTGGTATGACACCTTTACTGGCGATGCTGAACACGCTCGTGGCGATGGGTTCCAAGCGAGAGGTTTACTTTTTTTACGGTGTCCGGAACCGTGCGGATCACGTTATGAAGGAGCACCTCGAAAGAGTCGCGCGTCAAAATCCAAACGTGCATCTGTCCGTCTGCTACAGCCAACCGGAAGAAGGTGACAAGAAGGGACAGGATTATCACTACGCGAACCGCGTTTCGGTCGACCTCTTGAAGCAGGTTCTTCCATCCAATAATTACGACTTCTACATCTGCGGTCCGGGACCGCTGATGGAGAGCCTAACGACTGGATTGAGCGAGTGGGGCGTGCCGGATAAAAATGTTCACTTCGAAACGTTCGGGCCTTCGAGCGTGAAAAAAGTCGCCGAGTTACCGGCGTCGGCGCAGACACCCGGCCAGACGTTTTCGGTCGAATTCAAAAAATCCGGCAAAAAACTTCCTTGGATCACTGGCTGCACGAACATTCTTCAGCTTGCGATGGACAACGATATCCCCATCCCCAGCGGTTGCCGTGCTGGCAGTTGCGGCACTTGTCAGGTGGCGGTTTTTTCCGGCGAGATTGCCTATGTCACTCCATCCGACTTCGTTACAGAGCACGGCACTCGCTTGACCTGCATCGGTGCTCCAAAAGGCGATGTCATTCTCGACGCCTGATAGATGAGGTTCATTCGCTTGTCAGGGCCGGCACTTGGGGCCGCGTTAACTCTGTTCTGTTTTCCGGGCTGCGATAACTCGAAGATTGAAGTCTATCGGGTGGAGAAGGAACACGATTCGCAAACGGCGCAGATACCCGAAGCGTCCGGTGGATCTAGCGGCGGCGGTACTGTGACTTGGCAGGCGCCGGCGAATTGGGAGGAGCAACCGTCTACCGGTCCGCGACGCGGCACATTCAAAATTCACGGGCAAAATGGCGGTGAGGCCGAGCTTTCTATCATTGCTTTCCCCGGCGATGTCGGCGGTCTGCTTGCGAACATAAATCGTTGGCGCGGCCAGATTCAGCTTCCGCCACTGGCAGAGCCTGACCTCGCTCAAGTGGTAACGCCCCTCCCTGGCTCGAGCCGCATCTCTTTCGTCGACATAGTGAGCGCCGATTCAATCAAGGGCGGCAAGAAATCGAGGATTCTGGGAGGGATTCTCCCGCTTGATGCCGAGACCTGGTTTTTCAAACTGAGCGGCCCGGATGAAATAGTGGCTGCGCGAAAAGATGAGTTCAAAAAATTCCTCGAGACTGTAAAAACTGAAGGGCCCCCGGTGCTTGCATCGTCCGCTGAGAAATCCGGGTCGAATACCAATGCACCAACGCCACCCGTTTTGGCGACGACCGCGGCCCAGCTCGATTACCAAGCGCCGCCGGGCTGGATCGCTCAGCCCCTTTCACCAATGCGCCTTGCCAGTTTCAAAATCACGGGGAGCAACGGTGCTGAAGCGGACGTGTCCCTTGTGTCGCTTTCAGGAATGGCGGGAGGCGATCTGGCCAACATCAATCGCTGGCGCGATCAATTGAAGCTTCCACCTCTCTCCGAAGCTGACCTCCCTTCGGTCAGCTCGCATGTGAATATGAATGGCCACGATTTTCTTGTCACGGATTTGGTCAGTGCCGAACCGCTACCGCCTTTAAATCATAAAATGCGGATTGTGGCGGCCGCTGCGCATGAAGGGGAACAAACGTGGTTTGTAAAGATGACGGGGGATGTCGATCTTGTCGGGGCGCAGAAAAATCGTTTCCTCGATTTTCTCCGGAGCCTCTCGCTTGCAGATGCCACCCGTCGGGACGAGTCGTCTGCTCAATAATATAATGGTTCGCTATCTCATAGCCTGCGGGCGTGTGCTCTCCTCTTTACGGCTAACAGTGCTGCTGCTCGGTTTAGGTATGGTGCTGATTTTCTTCGGCACGCTCGATCAAGTCCACCTCGGCATCCATGCGGCTCAGGCAAAATATTTTCGCAGTCTCTTTGTCTTATGGCAGCCGGTTGGAGCCGATTGGAGCATTCCGATATTTCCCGGCGGATATTTGATTGGAACATTGCTGTTTCTGAACCTCGTCGCCGCGCATGGCACGCGCTTTAAACCTGCTCCAAAGAAGATCGGAATTTTCACGATTCATGCAGGCGTCGTTGTGTTGCTTTTAGGCGAATTGCTCACCGGCCTTTTCGCGAAAGAAAGTATGATGCGGATGGACATCGGGAGCGCGCAAACTTACTCGGAAGCACCGCGCGAAACGGAGTTGGCGATCATTGACACCAGCTCAAAGGATGACGATCTCGTGGTGGCGATTCCGGAGTCTCTTCTCGCCCACGCCAATGTCATTCAACATCCGGCTCTCCCTTTCGCGTTGAAGATCGTAAAGTTCATGGCGAACGCGGCGCTCGCCATGCGTTCGCAGGCATCCGATGCGTCGCCTTCTCTTGCCACCACCGGCATCGGACCCAACGTAGTCGCGACTGAAATTCCGAGGACGGTCAAGCAAGATGAGCGCGACCTAACGGCTGTTTTTGTCCAGATCAATACGGTCCAAGGAGCACTCGGCACCTGGCTGGTTTCGAATGCGCTCGGCGTGCCACAATCATTCAGTTACGACGGACATACTTATGAGTTGCGCATGCGGCAGAAGCGTTACTACAAACCATTCACGATCAAGCTGCTCGATTTTCGTCACGATATTTATCCCGGCACGGACATTCCGAAAAATTTCTCCAGCCGCATTCGTCTGATCGATTCGAGGCAGAAAGAAGACCGCGACGTACTTATCTATATGAATAGCCCGTTGCGCTACAGTGGATACACTTTTTACCAGGCCGGGTTCGATAATAACGACAAAACCAGCATTCTTCAGGTGGTGAAAAATCCGACCTTTATCCTGCCTTATATTGCATGCGGTCTGGTCGGCGCCGGTTTATTGACTCAATTTTCGATGCACCTCGTTGGATTTCTTCGCCGGAGACGCCCATGAAGTTGTGGAAGAAATTGATGCCGTGGCTCGTTGCGGCGTTCTGTCTTTATTTCCTGATCGCGTTCTTTTTCGAAGGCGAACCGAAACCGGGATACGCGCTGCGGGAGTTTGGCCGCTTTCCCGTGCTTCTGAATGGAAGGATCAAACCACTGGACACTGTCGCGCGAACCTCCCTCCTTATTCTTTGTGGAAAGCAGTCGCTCCGTGTTGACGATGGCAAGTCGCTCTCGGCCATCGAGTGGTTAATCGAGTTGATGACTCGCCCCGAGCTGGCCGACGACCGCAAAGTCTTCAAAATCACAAATCCAGATACGCTTGGCGCGCTCGGATTGCAGGGAGAGGAGAGTAAAAACTACTCTTTCTCGCAACTCGTGCCGCACGCACAAGACGTTGAACGTCAGGCTGAGCTTGCCAGCAATGTCGAGGAACAGCTGCGGACGCCTTTTCAGCGCGACGTCGTCAAGCTCTACGAGCGAGCCACGCTTTACTTCAGATTGAAGAACAGCTTGGAGGTGGCGGACACTGATGATTTTCAGGCTGAAGTGGACGCCTACGCAAAAACGGTCAGTCTTGGATTGCCGCTCATAAAGCCGGCGCGAAACTCAGAGCCAGCCGACGCCGGAAGCGAGGCGGCTCAGCGTTTTTCGTTTCTCGCGCAGAGCGCTTACTTCTTCCCGATCCCACCGGCAGGGCCGAGCGGTAAACCGGAACAGTGGAAGAAAATGGGTGACAGTCTCCTCACCGCGAAAAAAGACACCGGAATTCCCAAGCCCGCGCTGGCTTATGCGGCGATGGCCACCGGGTACCGTAAGGGAGACGCGGCCGCCTTTAATTCTGCCGTGAACGAATATCGTGCCTGGTTACAGGAGCACGTCGGAAAAATTCCGCGCACCGCTCGACTCGAGGCCTTCTTCAACGCCTTCGCTCCTTTTTACAAGAGCATGACGCTTTATGTGTTGGTCTTCATCCTTGCCTGTGGTTCGTGGCTGGTTTGGCCGACTACGCTTGGACGCTACGCTTTCTACCTGCTTATCTTTAGCTTCGCGATCCACACCATCGGTTTGCTATTGCGCATCTATCTAGAAGGCCGGCCGCCCGTGACAAATCTTTACTCGTCGGCCGTGTTCATCGGCTGGGGCGCCGTCCTTCTCGGAATTCTTCTTGAGCGCTTTTACCATAACGGAATTGGCAGTGCGACGGCTTCGATCCTAGGCTTTCTCACGCTGCTCATCGCTCATCATCTCTCGCTGGATGGCGACACGATGGAGATGATGCGCGCCGTGCTCGATACGAACGGCTGGCTCGCGACCCACGTCGTCTGTATTACGCTCGGCTATGCCTCCACCTATCTGGCCGGATTCCTCGCGCTCATCTACATTGTGCGCAGCGTTTTCACATCATCGCTCGACAACGAGACCGCGACCTCTCTCTCTCGCATGGTTTACGGCATTGTTTGTTTCGCGACCTTGTTCAGCTTCGTCGGCACGATCCTTGGTGGCATTTGGGCTGACCAATCGTGGGGCCGTTTCTGGGGATGGGACCCGAAGGAAAATGGAGCGCTCCTCATCGTGCTTTGGAACGCCATTATTCTGCACGCGCGCTGGGGTGGGCTCGTTAGGCAACGCGGCCTTATGGCCATGGCCGTCTTTGGAAATATCGTGACGAGCTGGTCCTGGTTCGGCGTCAATATGCTCGGGATCGGATTGCATTCGTATGGGTTCATGGACAAAGCCTTTCCCTGGCTCATAGCCTTCATGATGACCCAGGTAGTCATGATGGCCCTGGCCGCGCTACCGCTTAAGAGGCCGCTGCCCGGAAAATAAAGTTCCGCTGAGCGGTGTGGCTAAAATCAGGTTAAGGCGGCTGCTCCGCAGGATGCGGCCCTATGTTTGTGCTTTATTTTCGAAGGCTAAACGGTCAGACTTATAGTTGTGGAGCTACAAGCGCCCGGTGACGCGCTCGACGCGACGAGACGAGATTTTCTCAGCGGACAAAAAATCCTTAACCGCTACACCCTCAAAAGAATTTTGGGTCGCGGCGGGATGGGAGTTGTTTGGCTCGCGAGCGATGATGAACTGGAGCGGGAGGTCGCGCTCAAATTTCTGCCTGAGTTGCTGATCCTCGATCGAGGCGTGCTTACAGACTTGAAGCGTGAAACCCGACGCAGCCTCGAGCTAACCCACAAGAACATTGTGCGCATCTACGATTTCACCAATGACAAGAGCACTGGTTGTATCTCGATGGAATACATTGATGGCGATACACTTTCCAACCTCCGCGCCGACAAACCGCAGAAGGTGTTCGAGCCGGAAGAATTGAAGGAATGGATCGCCCAATTGTGCGATGCGCTCGATTACGCGCACAATCTCGCGCGCATCGTTCATCGCGATCTTAAGCCGGCGAACTTGATGGTAAACAAGGGCGGCCAGCTGAAAGTCGCCGACTTCGGCATCGCTCGCAGCATGAGCGACTCCATGAGCATGCTTACGATGGACCACGGGAAAAGCGGCACGCTGCTTTACATGAGTCCGCAGCAACTGGTGGGCGAGCGCAGCACTCACCTTGACGACGTTTATTCCCTCGGCTCGACAATCTACGAACTGCTCACAAGCAAGCCGCCGTTCTACTCCGGCAACATCGAACTTCAAACCCGCACAAAAATTCCAATTTCCATGACTGAGCGGCGAAAAGACTTGGAGATCGACGCTCCCCCAGTCAACGAAACGTGGGAGCGAGTCGTTGCCCAATGCCTCGCAAAAAAGCCGGCCGATCGCCCACAATCAGTCGCTGAAGTCGCCGAACGTTTGGATCTGCCGTCGACGACAACGCGCCGGACCACACAAGTTGTCGCCAAACCGCCACCGCCGAATCTGGCTGCCGGCATCGTCGGTATTGCCGTTCTTGTTTGCGCCATCGCGATGGGGACGTGGTATTTTGTATCCCATCGAAGCGGACAGAAGCAGCCGGAGCCTGCTGCGAGCAGTGCGCCGGTCACGCAAGCAAGCGTTCCACCTGCGCCCAGTCCTACGCCGGAGAGCAGCCAACCGCCGTCAATCCAGAGACGCCAGGCTGTGCCCGTAAACGATTTCGGAGGAAGCTAATTTACGAAACGCATGATCCGATACGCACTTTTCCTTGCTCTAATCACCGCTGCTCCAAATCGGATTTCCGCACAGGCCTCAGACATTATCGGCGGTATAGCGGGCGCACTACTCAACGCTGCGGCCAATCCTCCGCGAAACACACCGACTCCGTATCCTGCCCGGCCGACGAAGCAATCTGCCCGGCCGCGTCAGACGACGGCAGCAACGCCCTCGACAACCAGGCAAAAGCCAAAGTCCTCAGTTAAGTCCGTATCATCAGATCCCGATGTTAACCCCGCGCGACGATTCGACGGAACATGGCTGGCCACGCGATCGAAGGTTACTCCCGAAGGCGAACAGATCAGCCAGGTATTTACAATTATCGTCAAGAATGAAAAGGCCATCAAGACGCTTGACGCGACGAACACCTCCGCGCCTGACAAGCCGCTTTACGAATCGGCCCACGAGTTGCATAGAAAATGGACCTATAGCTCCACCGATTTTGCTGCTCAAGGTTCCAGCCTGACGGTTCAATGGTCGACCGGGCAGCTTTCCGATTGGACGCCGGGAATTCCAAACGACGTCGTGCAAAATTTCGGCAACCCGAATTCGGAAACATCTGTTTACACTCTAAAAGGGGACGAGCTGACCAGAATTAACGATCCAAACGGCATTACCTATCGCCGCGTGAAGTAAGAAATCGGGAAGGAAAAACTCCACCACTCATCGGATTTTATTCTTTCTCCGTACTTTTCGGATCGTTCGGTTCGCCCTGCGTCGAAAATTATTCATATGGAGGAGCTTTGGCACGCTCTGGCGCCGACGGACATCGTGGAGCGCGATTGAAAATTGGCTGCCTCGCTAGGACTCGAACCTAGACAAAGAGATCCAGAATCTCTTGTGCTACCATTACACCACGAGGCAAGAGCGCGGGGGGACAAGACCTAAAGCCGAATTTGCACCTTTCGCAAGCGGCTCGAAAGCCGTCGCACCCGCAATTAATCCAGCGTCATCTCCGCACCTTCGCGAGCGCCTTCGACTTCAAGATAGCTTTCGCTTTTCGCGGCCAGCTTTCGCGCCATCTGGACCATCTTGTCGATCATTTCGTCATCGTGCGTCGGGTCGTGGTGGAAAAGAATGAGCTTTCGAACGGCGGCATCGATCGCGAGCGAGATGGCGGTGCTGAGCGAGCCATGGCCCCAGCCGACGTGCGCCTGATATTCCTCGTCCGTGTATTGGGTATCGAGAATCAGAATATCGGAGCCCTGAAGAAATTTCACTAGTTCGGCGCGGTCTTCGCGAGCGCGTTTCTGCGTCTGCTCCGGGCTTAACAGATGGGATTTAGCGGAGTGCAGTTTGAAAGCCTCGTAGGGTTCATGATCAGGCAGAAAGGCGATCGAGCCTTTGCTGGTGAAAAGTCGATAGCCAACACAGATGCCCGGATGATTCATGAATTTTGAACGGACACGTACTTTCCCGATCTTGAAGTCCATCGACTCAAGGTTTTCAATTTTGATTTTTCCCGGGAGATCATAAAGAGCGACGGGGAAGAAAGGTGTGGCCATCTGCCCTTTCAGAATCTCGCGCAGACCGCTACCCGCCCCGTCATAACCAAGAATCTGAATTTGATTTTTGTCGTTGTACGAAGGCACAAAAAAAGGAAAACCCTGAATGTGGTCCCAATGAACGTGGGTGATGAGCAGGCTAAGATTAATCGGGTGCGATCCGAATTCGTTCTCGAGGGCCAGGCCGAGCCCTCGAATTCCCGATCCGGCGTCCAGCACAATGATTTCGCCGTCGGCGCGCACTTCCACGCAAGTCGTGTTACCACCGTAACGGACTGTCGCTGAGCCCGGCACTGGAATTGAGCCACGGACTCCCCACAGCTTCAGCCGCGTAGACGATGTCGATGCTGCCGACATAGATAACCGGCATCGAATGTGTCACGCAACCGCCCGGAAACCAAGAGTTTTCACGGAACCACGTCCGCAGTCGTTAGGCTGCAAAAAAAAGCGGCCCCGAAGTCATTTCGGGGCCGCCTAAGGGAAACAGCAAATCGCTGACTTAAGCGTGCTGCCGACGAAGCAATCTCGAAAACACAGCTGCCGCGCAGACGCCGATGATCGGCAACAACGCCGATGATTCGGGCACAGGCACTGACACAGCGCCAATGTTGCTGACCTTCGTTCCAGCGTCTGGTCCGCTATTGCGTGTGGCTTGAGCCGTGAACTGACCGGTCTTGAGCTGGTCAGTGCTGGTTATAATTGAAAACATTCCCAATGCAGCAGAGCCGCTGATTGGCGCTGTGCCGGTGTAGGTCCAGGTCAAATTGAGAATGTTTGGATTATCGGTCGGACTGGTCAGCGCCGCGGTCGGGCCGACGAGCGCCTGTGAAAATGTCCAGCCTGTGGGCTGAGTATTAGACCCGGGTGCGATCGTCCCGAAATCGTAAATAGTGAAGAAATCGCCGGTGTTGATCGTTTGGTCCACAGTCACGTTGGCGGCGTAATTCCACGTGAAATTTGGGCTTGAGCCAGTTACCGACGACAACGTCGGAATAATATCGCCGCGCGCGATGAGGATTCCTGACCCGAGCAATACCAACCCTAAAATAAATGACTTTCTCATAACTTTTTTTGTGAGGTTGCGGCGATTCTGAGGAAAACCCGCACATTTGTCAATCCTATTTTAGGCTGGTCCTCACCGGGCTTCGCCGGGCACAAAACCGGCACTTCGCAGGATTAATTAACGGTAGCGCGCGCGTCCTCGCTCTCAATATTGCAGGTGATGAGCGGGGCGGAACATTCAGAGGATCGCGCCAAGGGCCGACCGCACCCTTTTGCGCGACCCAAGCTGCGAAAGCGGTGGATTCTAATCCTTATTGGCTTGCTGTTGCTGACTGTCGCCGGAATAACGACCTACCACTGGTTCAAAATTAAGCGCGCGGACCGCTTTGCTGCCGCCGGTGATACGCTGGTCGAGGCCGGCAAATGGAATGATGCCGCAGTCCAATATCGGGTTGCCTTGCAGTTGGATCCTTCGAATTACAATGGATTAAGCGGCGCAGCGCGCCTCGCTTCCAAAGCAGAGCGTCCCGAAGCGCTCGAGCTCTGGCAGAAAGTCCTGGCGCTTCCGCAATGCACGATCCGCGATCGCCAGGATTACGCGGACCTGCTCATTAGAACTAATCGACTGAATCTTGCCGAAAAAGTGATCGACCCATTGCTGAAAGACAATCCCGACACAAAGACGCTGCAACTGGCCACCCGTTATTCCAAAAAAATCGGCGACGATGTGAAGGCCATTGAATATGCGCGCCTTGCCACCAAACGCGCTCCCGACGACGACGGGCCGCGTTTTCAGCTGGCCGAGCTTCTCGCCCAGTCGACGGATGCGGCCGAGCAGACAGAGGCCCGTAAAATTCTTTGGGAGGTTGCCGCCAAACCAAACGCCTACAAGAACGCAGCCGTTGAAGCTCTTGCCACTGCACCGCAACTAACGACTGATGAGCGAAATCGGCTCTTGCAAGAACTGCCTGCTCTAGCTCCAAAAACGATTAAAGACGATTTGCTTGCTGCCGACTTACGCTTTCAACTCCATCCGGATGACGCAGCGCGAATTTACCATGAGACGATTGACCGTTGGCAGAATGGAAAGCCCGAAGAAATTGTCGATCTTGCCCGTTGGCTGAACGCGCATCAGCAACCCGAGCTCGTCCTCTCAACCTTCCCGATTGAACG
>DATNLB010000705.1:0-3485 GCA_035603095.1 Candidatus Acidiferrales bacterium | reverse complement strand
CAACAGACGAAAATCTCCGCCGGGATAGGAAACGATACCGAGCTGATCGCGAAGAAAGCCGGTGGCAGCCGTCTGGGCTGAGACAAGCAGAGCGCTGCCGTCTGGAAACCATGCAGGTTCCTTATAAATGCGATCTTTGGCGATAGCCACTTGCTTCGTCTCGCCGCTGGCTGCATCCACGGCAAGGAATCCGCCGATATCCTGAGAGGTCGGTTGGACGATGGGGATCACGATGGTCTTGCCATCGGGTGACCAGGAAACCGTCAGGCTATCGGTAAGAACATCTCTGTGGTGGAAGAGATCGCGCTCGAACGAGCCATCGCGCCCGGCGATCTTCAGATCGATCACTGCAGAATCACCGTGCTGGTGCAAGTAGGCGAAGTGCTGCCCATCGGGAGAAAAGGCGATGGGGCTGTCGACGTCTTTGATGAGCAGACGCGGGCTTCCTCCCAGCATGGGAGCATCGTAGAGGGAAGCGATAGCTTGCTCGGAGTCCTCGCGGCGGACGAAATAAATGTAATTGCCGTCGGGAGAAAAGGTGAGACCGCTATAGCGCGTGGCCGCGGGCGTGACGACCTGCGTGTTGCTGCCAGTGGGAATGTGGCGGAGCCAGAGGGACTGCAGGCCTCCTTCGTCCAGTACGTGGAGCAAATATTTTCCATCAGGGGAAATTCTGGCCAGAGCGACGTGACCGTTGTTGGTAAGATTTTCGATCGACATTCTTTCGATGGGCAAATCCTTCTTGCGGGGCAGGAGGGAGTAGACACCGAAGGCGGCGGCGACGAGCAAGAGGAAAACAGCTCCAAGCACGAGGCCCGTGCCGAGCTTGTTCTTGCCGGCGGCGGCGATCAGGATGGAACTGCTCGATGGCGAACGTGGGGGCTGCGGCGTTGCAGTGGATGGCCCCGGAGCAAGCTCCGGAGTGACGACGCGTGGAGAAGAAGACGAAACGGGAGCTACTTTGCCGGAATCGCTCTCACGCTGCAGGCGTTTCAGGTCAGCGCGGAGTTCCGCGGCGACCTGGTAGCGAACGTCGCGATCCTTTTCAAGGGCCTTGTTGAGGATGCGCTCGAACTCGGCCGGGACGTTGGGATTGAGGGTGACGGGAGCCACGGGAGCGTTGTGCAAGATGTTGTCGAAGACGACGGCGCTGGTAGTGCCAGGAAAAGGCTGCTTGCCTGTAGCCATTTGATAGAGCACGCCGCCGAGGGAGAAGAGGTCGCTTCGAGCATCAAGTTCCTCGCCGCGCGCTTGCTCGGGTGACATGTAAGAGATGGTGCCGACGGCGGTGCCGGGACTGGTAAGGAGCAGAGTCTCGGGATCGTCGAGGGTTTCGCCGGCCAGGTTTGCGTGGTGCTCTGGAAGGAGTTTGGCGAGGCCAAAATCGAGAATTTTGACGGCGCCGCGCTCGGTGACGAAAATGTTGGCGGGCTTGATATCGCGGTGGATGATGCCTTTTTTGTGGGCGGCGTCGAGGGCGTCGGCGAGCTGGATGCCGATGTCGATGGTGCGCGGAACCGGCAGGGAACCGAGAGGGATCAATTTGTCGAGGGTTTGCCCTTCGAGCAGCTCCATGGCGATGAAGGTCCGGCCGTCGTGTTCTTCGATGGCGTGAATGATGCAAATGCCGGGATGATTCAGCGCCGAGGCGGCGCGGGCTTCGCGGAGGAAGCGTTCGAGAGACTGCGGATCGCGGCGCGTGTTTTCCGGGAGAAACTTCAGGGCGACGCGGCGGCCGAGTTTGACGTCTTCGGCTTCGTAGACGATGCCCATGCCGCCGCTGCCGACCTTGCGGAGGATTTTGTAGTGAGCAATGGTCTCGTTGAGCATGGCCGCGGAACGAAATGAGGATGGTAGACGGTCGGGGGATTGCGGTCAATTGGTTCGGCGAATAGGTAGTGGGCGAGTCTCCGAGTTGTGGGTCAATCAGCCGAGTGACCGACGGGGGAGCGGCTCAAATCCTAAGCCGGTCTGCGCGGCCCACGGCTATGATATAAACTTTCCCTCGGTTGCTGTCTCGGACGAAAGCAGTCTGTCTCGGTGTGCCAAACTTCGAAGCGGTTCTACACGTGACGCACTCCGAGCAGGAGGGAGTTTGCATGACACAATCGGATTCCTGGCCGGCTCTGCCGCTTGCCGAATGGAAGGATACCTATGCCACCCTGCACATGTGGACCCAAATCGTTGGGAAAGTCCGCCTGGCCCTTAGCCCGCAGATCAACCATTGGTGGGGATCGGCTCTCTACGTCACCGCCCGCGGTTTAACGACCTCACCGATACCCTATAAGAAGGGAGTGTTTGAGGTTAGCTTCGATTTCATCGCTCACACCCTGGAGATTGCCACCAGTCTCGGAGAAAGCAGGGCTTTCCGCCTCGTGCCCCGTACGGTTGCCGAATTCTATGCGGAATTCATGGGCGCGCTGCACTCACTTGGCATCGATGTGAAAGTGTGGCCCATGCCCGTGGAGGTGCCTCGGCCTGTTCGATTCAATCTGGATGAGAGTCATGCGGCATACGATGGCGAATATGCGCATCGCTTCTGGCAAATTCTCGTCAGCGTGGACACCGTTTTCTGGGAATTCCGCTCCCGATTCATTGGCAAGGTCAGCCCCGTCCACTTCTTCTGGGGCAGTTTCGATCTGGCGGTGACGCGCTTTTCCGGTAGGCGCGCCCCGGAGCGTCCGGACGCGGACACGATCACCAAAGAAGCTTACTCGCACGAAGTAATCAGCGTGGGATTTTGGCCCGGCGATGGTGAGATCGTGAAGGATGCGGCCTTCTACGCGTATGCCGCGCCAGAGCCGGCGGGATTTAAGGAACACCGGGTGCGCCCGGCGAAGGCTTTCTATAGTGCGGACAAGAGCGAGTTCTTTCTGATGTATGACGATGTTCGATCGTCGGGGACTCCAGGGCAATTATTGCTGGAGTTTTGCCAGAGCACCTATGAAGCAGGAGCAATTCTTGGAAATTGGGACCGTTCGAATTTGGAACGGGCCTCGGTAAGAGCTCGCAACGCATAGCCGGAATCTGTTCCACCGACGCCATCTTCTCCTATTGGTGGAGTCTGCGTCTCGGGAATTGCTGACCCAGTTCCGAAGGCGTCGGATAATCGAAACTGGCCCACTACCGGGGAATGGAAGCAGGGAGAGAATGGAAATCAGAAAAGAGGGCAGCCGGATGCGCGCCGGGCGCGATTTTAGCTGATTCGATGGTAAATTCAGAAGTGCGGCCGCTATTTGAGGATGGTCATTCATAGAACATGCGATACCTGGTGCGAGCGCGGGTGAAAGATGGTTGCCGGCAATCGCTGATGGAAGCAATTGAGCGCGGATCGTTGGGCGCCGGCTCAGTTGCCGAGGGCGAATACCTGCGCAACATGAATGAGGCGAGGGTTTGTGCCGACCAGACGGTGCGCTGGGTCGAAGTCTGCTACTGTCCCACTCCGCTCCAGGAAGAACGTCCTTACTGGGAGGAGTATTTTGAGC
>DATNLB010000137.1:0-4355 GCA_035603095.1 Candidatus Acidiferrales bacterium | reverse complement strand
CTGAATACTTTTGGCGGAAAAGTTACGACTAAAGGCTTAGAACTCAAGAGTGAGAAGTAAATATGGAAGACTTAAGACTTAAAACGGCTCAAGCTTTTTTCAGATAGAGCGAATCGTAGAGCAGCCCGGCGACAAATCCTCCGGCTAGAGGACCGACCCAATAAACGCCGTGATTGGCCCAGTGGGTTGCCGCCAGCGCGGGCCCAAATGCCCTTGCCGGATTCAAAGCTGCGCCCGTGAGCGGCCCCGCGACGAGGATGCCGAGCGAGATCGTCAGACCGATGCCAAAACCCGCAATCGAACGGAACGCGCCTTTCTCATCGACGGCAGTGGCAAAAACAACGAGAACCAAGAAGAAAGTTGTCACGGCCTCCAGCGCCATTCCCGCCCAGCGGGGAAAATCCCGCGCGAGTTCCGGCGTGCCCAGAGCGACGGCGCGCCAAGTCTCTTCGGGAACAACGGCCTTCAGCAGAAATGCAGCGGCTGTCGCGCCGGCAAGCTGCGCAGCCCAATAGAGAATGGTGTCCACGGTATTCACGCGCTTGGTGACCCAGAAACCGATAGTAACTGCGGGGTTGAAATGTCCGCCGGAGATGTGCCCGAGCGCGGAAACCATGATGGCGATGGCGAGACCGTGGGCGAGAGCAATGCCCAGAAGACCGAGACCGCCCGCGCCGTGCAAATATTGGTCCGTGCAGATCGAGCCCGCGCCGAAAAAAATCAGCGCAAACGTTCCGAGGAATTCCGCGATCAACTTTTGCGTTGTGCTGTACATTCGAAAGTCTCCGTGCAAGGAAAAGAAAGTGCGCCCGATTCGAACGGCTGCATTCTATCTGGAATGCGACTCGAAGCGCCAGCCTTCCTCACGAACGTTTCACCAGGTAGCCGGGATTCGATCAATTGTGCTGGGGCAGACCCACGCGGCGCGCCAGATCGGAGAACCGGGGATCGCCGCGCAACGAAATTAGAGCTTCATGGTCGAGCAGCATGGTCATGCGGCTATCGCGTCTTTGGAATGCCATCTCGAGCGCGGCAAAAGCATGATCCTTTTCACCCAGAGCTGCGTAGATTCCAGCAACGTCCTGCCAGGAAGCGCGGTCCGACTTGGCCTCCTGGATGACATCGCCAAGAATCTTTCTGGCATCTTCGATTCTGCCGGTTTGCGCGTAGGCATAAGCGAGCATGCCTCGGTAGACGGGCGACTCCGGCGAGGATTGGACGGCCTGCTCAAATTCCTTCATGGCCTGCTCATTTTTTCCATCACGCACCAGCGCAAGGCCAAAAAGAAAGTGCCCGAGAGGGAAATTGCGCTCGAGGTCGAGCGTTTTCTGAAACTGCGCGACTGCTTCCCTCGTCCGGCCGCTCCGAGAAAGGATCTGGCCGTGTACTGCGTTGATGATAAGGGAGAAGGGATCCGCCTCCTGCGCGCGCCGGATGGTAGCCAGCGCTTCGTCGTAGCGCGCCAGATTCTCCAAGAGTTCCGCATACCACTGCAATCCGGTGGCGTATCCCGGGTTGATGACCAAGGCCCGGCGAAACTCACGCTCGGCGCCGGCAAATTCCCAATCAAAGATTTCGAGAACCTGGCCCATAGACACATGGGTTTCGGCAAGGGAAGGATCCAGATCCAAAGCCCTCGTAGCGGCCGCACGCGACTTGGCAGCACTTTCTGCCTGCGAAATCGTGAAGTTATTAAAGAACGTCACGTAATAGCAATCCGCAAGGCCCGCGTAGGCGAGGGCGTAATTGGGATCCCGGTCGATGGCCTGCTGAAAATAGCCCGTGGCCTTGTTTACGCCCTCGGCGGTCCGCTTATTCCAGTAAAAACGTCCGCGGAGGTAGAGTTGATAGGCTTCTCCGTTTTCGGTGGGGCGCTGGGCCATGCGTGATTTTTCTGCGCCCGATAAATTCATTTTCAGATTTTCGGTGATGTCCTGCGTAATCTGCGTCTGAATGTTTGGAACATCGGCAAGCCTCCACTGGTATTGCTTGCTCCACATAACGCGGTCATGCTCGGCATCAACAAATTCGGCGCTGATGGAGACATTGTCGTTTCGTTCCAGCATGCGGCCGGTGAGAATGGTGTGGACGCCAAGTTCGCGAGCGACCGTGGGCGGATCGATGGACTTGCCCTTATAACGGTACGCGGACGCCAGCGAAACGACTTTAAGGTTCGGGAGTTGCGAAAGTGTGCTGACGAGATCCTGGGTAATTCCCTCGCTGAGATATTCGGCGTTCGGATCGCCCGTTGCATTTATAAACGGAAGCACGGCGACGGAATCCATGGTGGCTGGCTTGATTTTTTGTCCGCTGAAGAGCAATGCCAGCGCCAAAACCACGGCGATGGAAAGACCCGCAGCGAGAAGACCCATGCGCAGTTTCATGTTCCGGGAAGGGGGCGGTGTTCCGGCAGTCGCAGCGGCGGCGGTAACACGCGTTGATTCCGTGTCACGCTTCAAACGCTTCAGGTCTGCGCCGATTTCGGCGGCGCTTTGGTAACGCAAGGCGCGGTCTTTCTCGAGGGCTTTCGAAACAATTTCCCCGAAGCGCGATGGAAGATTCGAATTCACGCTGCTCGGATTGGGCGGAGTACGCTCGAGTATCGCGTGGAAGATGACGGCGGAGGTCGGTCCCGGGAAAGCGACGCGCCCGGTGGACATTTCATAGAGCACCGCCCCAAAGCTGAAAAGATCGGTCCGCGCATCCAGCTCTTCGCCGCGGGCCTGTTCGGGGGACATGTACGCAACGGTCCCCATGGCCACACCCGGGCTGGTGAGCGCCTCCTCGGTAGTTATTCCCTCAAACGATCCAACGGTGGCTCCGGCCACGTAGCCTTCGGGGGCCAGCTTCGCCAAACCGAAATCCAGCAGTTTGGCTTGGCTGCGGTTGGTGATGAAAATGTTAGCAGGCTTAATGTCACGGTGGACGATGCCTTTCTTATGGGCGGCGTCGAGGGCGTCGGCGATTTGGATGCCAATGTCGAGGAGAGTGTCGAGGGGAAGGGGGCGGCCTGTGATGCGATTCTTGAGCGTTTCGCCTTCGAGCAATTCCATTACAAGAAATGATTTGCCCTCGAATTCCTCAACGTCGTGAATCGTGCAGATGTTGGGGTGGTTTAACGCGGAAGCGGCACGCGCTTCGCGGCGGAAGCGCTCGAGGGCCTGGGGATTCTTGTTGAGTTCTTCGGGGAGAAATTTGAGGGCCACGCGGCGGCCGAGCTTGAGATCTTCGGCGGCGTAGACCACGCCCATGCCGCCGCCGCCGAGTTTTTCCAGGATGCGGTAGTGAGAGATAGTCTCGCCGGTCATGAGGTGAATTGCTGCTGCGCGAAATGATAGGGGGTAGCGAGGAGCGAGTCAACGCCGCGGAAGTTGGTTGAGAGTTGGAAGCTAATAAAAATGAGATAAAAGCCTAGGAATTTACACAGAGGAGGCAGAGAGCGCAGAGGTCACAGGGAAGAAAGGATAAAAGACAAAACTCACCAGATGGTGTGAACCACTTTGGAGCGATGGATCGCACGGTCCGCGGTAATCAGGGAAAGCCCTTCAACCAACGCAGTGGCTCCGATAATGCGATCTGCTGGGTCTTTGGGATAAGCGGCAGGGAATCCCATGGCGCGGGCACATGCGCGGCTACTGATGGGCAGGACGACAAAGCGGGCTTCGATTTCCTGCAGGATGGATTCGAGGCTTAGACCTAGAAAGATGTGGCCCTTACTCGCGAGCGTTGTTAACTCCAGGAGGGTGACATCGCAAATGGCCATACCGTCTCCATTCCTGCGCGAAACTTCAATTGCTGCTCTGGCTTTGCTCGACAGCTTGGCAGGATCGGACGTCACCCAAAGCACAACATGTGTGTCTAGCAAAATCAATAGAGATTACCCCACTCGCGTGGAGTCAAAGCAGGGGAAACTATGTCTCCTGTAATCGTAATCTTCCCGCGAAGAAAGCCGAAAATATCATCAACTTGCGGCCCGACCGGCACGAGTTTTGCCACCGGCTTGCCGTGTTTGGTGATCACGACAGTCACGCGTTTGGATTGAACTTCGTCCATGACGGCAAGACAATTTGCCTTGAAGACACCGGCTGCCATCTTCTTCATCTGGAGGCTCCTTTATAGCCATGGTCATTAAACCATGGTCATATATGCGCTGAGTCGAAAGTCGACAGTTAACAATCGACAGATAGGATGGAAAAGAGAAATCAGGAAAATGGGGCGCTTCTCTGATTCGAAGGCGATCTGACTAGCGAGTGGCGGCGCCTACGGGGGCGTTTACCGGCGTGAGCCAGTTGTGGCGATCGGGTTTGCTCCCGCTGGTGATGGCGAAGAACTCTTCCTGGAGCTTCCGGGTAATC
>DATNLB010000782.1:0-19405 GCA_035603095.1 Candidatus Acidiferrales bacterium | reverse complement strand
AATTACCGGCCATGATTTTGCTAGCGAAAAAAGAAAAGGTGCTCTAAAGGATTGATGAACACTGGGTTTTAGCAGAACCCGGCATTCTCTTTCGGAGCACCCAAAACGTGACATGTCGTTATCCACAGCTTTCCTTTTTCTTCTACCGACACCGAGCCATTCGAGCTGATTTCTCTGGTGGCCAGGTCACCGGTGATGCCGGCCTGTTACCTTTGCGGGCCTTTGATCAGCGGCATGGGCTCACTCGCGATTACCTCTACGGGGCGGTGCACCGGGCCCTGCCTCTTGCCCGTAACGTCCCTTTCATCTAGAAGTTGTGTCAGTTCTGGTGTCTGTTGGATTTTCTTTTGCTTCGCCATCGTGCTCGGTGATGCGCGGAAGCAATCCTCGAAACCCACGTAAATACAGGCGATTTCGTGCTGCGTTTTGGTGCGGAAGCGTTCTAGACGGGCTTCAATAGACTCAAAATCCAGTGGTACTTAGTGCCGTGTGGGTTCGACCCCCTCCTCCGGGACCGTCCTCGTACGTCTTCCCTGAGAGTTCAGAAACCGTAGCAATGGATCGATGAGGGACACACGATTCCGCGATCTTGGATTAGCGTCTGCATCAGATGGCTAACCATATTTACACGGGATATCGTAGTTTTGACTCAGCGACAGCCCAATTCCCAGTACGCTGAAGACGCTAAGGCACCGAGCCGCGGCATTTTAGGAAAATAATGAGAAGGCTCCTGGATTGCTGAATCAATCGATGGGGAAAGCTGCCCAGTAGAATGCACGGGGGTGGAGACTCATAGCAGTTCTAGTACTTACCTTTGTATAGGCCCCGGATGGTAACCCCATGTATTCGCATTCGCATGCCGTCCCCCACCGGGCCGTCGCCAAGAAAAGCAGGTCTATCTTTCGTCTTCGGAGAATCCCATGATCTGCAAAGTAATACTCCGTTTGAAGCAACGGCCGATTCCTCATTTTCTGCCGGTTTTCTTAACGATGATGGTGGCTTTGATCATCATCAGCTGCGGCGGGAATATCTCCACGACGCTAGGCCCAAACATGGGCACGGTGCTTGTATCCATCAGTGATCCACCGAGCTGCATGCCGCCCAATGGCAACTTTGCGCATGTGTTCATCACGGTGCGGTCAGTGCAGGCGCATACCAGTGCGACCGCCAATGACAGCAGCGCCGGGTGGCAGGAACTTGCGCCGCAGCTTGTCTCGGCGCCGATGCAGATCGATCTGTTTTCCAAACCGGATACCACATGTGTCCTGGCGCAACTCGGCTCGGCAAGCCTGCCTGTTGGGAGCCTCCAACAGATCCGATTGCTCCTCGTTTCGAACAGTCCTGCGGCCGGCGCCGCTGTACCTTCTCCGAATGCGTGCGCGGGGAATGGGTTCAACTGCGTTGTCCTGGACGACGGTACGATTCACGAGCTTGTCCTGAGCAGCCAGGACAACACGGGCTTGAAGATTCCTTCAGGACAAGTCCTGGGAGGGCCGATTCAGGTGGCTGCCGGGCAGAGTGTGGATTTGAACATCGATTTCAATGCGTGCGCATCCATCGTGCATGAAGGAAATGGCACATTTCGCCTGAAGCCCACCCTGACGGCGGGCGTAGTGAGCGCCAATATTTCTGGTATCGGCGGGCAAGTCGTCGATTCCGTAACCAAGAAGCCGATCTCCGGCAACGTCATTGTAGCCCTCGAGCAGCCGGATAACATGGGCATTGACCGCATCGTTATGCAGGCGGCCGCTGATGTGCAGGGGAATTTTCGTTTCTGTCCGCTGCCCATGGGGACGTTTGACATCGTCGTGGTTGCCCTGGACGCCGCGAACTTGCCGTACAACGCGACGGCGGTTGTGAACGTGCCGAATGGAACGAATTTAAATGCTATTCCATTGTTTGCGGAAGCCGGGGCCACGGGCCCGGCGGTCCTGCAGGGCTTCGTTACTGCGAACACGGCTACTGCCGGAGCGACGGCGGACGTGAGCCTAGCCGCTCTGCAGTCCATCAACGTGTCTTCCGGCGTGACGCGGCAGTTGACCATCCCGTTGCAGAATACGCAGGCCACGGCAAGGACCCCGGCGGTGATATCGACCGGCCTGATTTCCATTACCGATAGCAAGAACTGCCCAATGGGAAGTCCCTCGGGTGCCAACTGCGCGCAATACACCCTCGTGGTTCCCGCCAGCAACCCGAGTGTCGGCCTGTTCGCCGCAGGTGGGTTCACTTTTTCGACCCCGGCGAGCGGCGATGTGCTCTTCAGTGTCGATGCGAATGCTACTGTGCCGATGAGCGGGGGAGCGCCCGAATGTACGCCATCCGAAATAGTGACTTCGACGGATGCCAGCACTCCCCCTCAGCCGTTAAAGGTGACTCCAGCGACGACTACAGATGTGGCGCGCACGGATTTCAGGGGTTGCTTCTGAGGGGAGGAGCCAGGGGTGGAGTTGTGCTGGGTCTCCGCGCGACCTCAGCGCGACTCAAGTTTCCCGCGAATCGCTGATTTTTTCATTGATTTTGCGTGAACCCCCTTCGTTCGCTCCTCTGACCCTAAAAAAAACGTTCAACAAGGATTGAAACGGTTTAATATCGTGTGCGCCGGTTTCCTCGCACCAGAAACAACGGCCCATTGCCATTTGAATTTCTATTCTCATTAAGGAGATCTATGCCGCGTTCGCGGAAGTTCTCGGCCTGGATGTTGGAGGGGGCGTTCGTCTCGCTTGTGCTTCCGATAATTGTTGCCGGTCCGACGGAAGCCCAGCCTGCGAGGATCTATCTGCACAAGAATTGGCAGATTCAGTCGTCGTGCGAGGTGAAGGCCGTGGGCGAGCAAATTTCCTTGGTCAGCTTCGACGCCAAGGGCTGGCACAAGGCAGAAGTTCCGGCAACGGTTGTGGGCGCGCTGGTCACGGACAAGACGTATCCCGATCCAAACTATGGAACAAATTTGAAGTCCTTTCCGGGGATGAATTACTCTGACAAAAATCTTTTTGCCAATCAGGAAATGCCAGACGGAAGTCCTTTTCGCTGCTCATGGTGGTATCGCAGGGAGTTCACCACGCCTGCGGGAGAGGCGAAGAAAATAGAGTGGCTGAATTTCCTTGGCATCAACTACCGGGCGAACATCTGGATCAACGGGCAGAAAGTGGCGGATGCGAACGACGTCGCAGGCACCTACCGCTCCTTCGAATTCAACGTGAGCAAGTTTTTGAATCGGGGGAAGGCGAATGTGCTGGCGGTTGAGGTGTTCGCTCCCGGAAAAGACGACCTGGGGATTACCTGGGTGGATTGGAATCCGACACCTCCTGACAAAGACATGGGAATTTGGAAAGAAGTCTTTCTGACTTCGAGCGGCAGCGTGGCGGTGCGCAATCCGTTCGTGGCCTCAAGACTGGATGCGGAATACAAGACCGCCGAGCTGACCATCAGCGGGGAAGTACGCAACGTTTCAAACGAAGCCGTAAAAGGCGTGTTGCGGGCGGAAGTCGAAGGGATCGAGTTGCAACAAAACGTGGAACTAACCGGCGGCGAATCGAAGAGTGTGAAATTTACGCCGGAGCAGTTCGCAAAGCTGAAGCTGGCCAATCCGCGGTTGTGGTGGCCCTATCAGATGGGCACGCCGCACCTTTACACGGCGAATCTGTCGTTCGAAATCGGCAAACAAGTTTCGGACGCGGCAAGCGCGACGTTTGGCATTCGCGAGGTTACCTCGGAACTGACGGACAAGGGTCACCTGTTGTTCAAGGTCAACGGGCGGAAAGTATTGATCCGCGGGGCGGCTTGGGCCCCGGATCTTCTTTTTCGCTGGTCGTCGGCGAGGCTGGATGCGGATTTGGCATACGTGCGCGACATGGGCATGAACACGATTCGCCTGGAAGGGCGCCTGGACCGCGACGAATTTTTTGATAAGACGGACCGGCTCGGGATTCTGGTCATGCCCGGGTGGACATGCTGCGATGCCTGGGAGCGTTGGAACGATTGGAAGAATGATCAGAACAGTATTGCGGTGGCTTCTCTGCGCGACCAAATCACGCGCCTGCGCAATCATCCGAGCGTTTTTGTATGGCTGAACGGAAGCGACAATCCACCGCCCGCGAACGTCGAAAAAATCTATTTGGACATCGAGAAAGAGTTGCAGTGGCCCAATCCAATTATCTCCTCCGCTTCGGAACAGAAAGCGGCGGCCAGCGGAGAATCGGGCGTAAAAATGACCGGCCCATACGAGTATGTGCCTCCGGTTTATTGGCTGGCCGACACGCAAGCGGGCGGCGCCTACGGTTACAACACGGAGACGAGCCCGGGGCCGGCGATCCCGACGCGGGAATCGCTTGAGAAATTCATCCCCAAGGATCATCTTTGGCCGATCGATGAAGTCTGGAATTATCACGCGGGCGGCGAGCGTTTCACGACCGTCAATGTTTTTACCGACGGTTTGAACCGGCGCTACGGCCAGGCGTCGTCGCTCGAAGATTACGAGCGCAAAGCGCAGGCAATGACCTACGATGGCCAGCGCGCCATGTTTGAAGCCTACGCGCGGAACAAATACACCTCCACGGGTGTGATTCAGTGGATGCTGAACAACGCTTGGCCCTCTCTGATCTGGCATCTCTACGATTACTATCTTGCGCCGGCGGGTGGATACTTTGGCACGAAGAAGGCCTGTGAGACGGTCCATGTGCAGTATTCATACGACGACAACTCCGTCGCTGTGATCAACGGGACGTACGAACCGCTCAAAGGGACGAAAGTCAGCGCGAAAATGTACAGCCTCGATGCGAAAGAAAAAGCTTCCCGCGAAACGACACTTGATTTGGAGGCGGACAGCAGCACCAAAGCGTTCGATCTTCCCACGCCGGATGGACTGACGCCGACCTATTTCTTGAAGCTAGAGCTTCATGACGCGACAGGAAAACTGGTCAGCGAGAATTTCTATTGGTTGTCGACAAAAGCGGACGTGCTCGACTGGGCCAAGAGAAGCGACACGGTCTACACACCGCAGAAGGAATTTGGCGACCTTTCTGGACTGAACACCCTTCCCACCGTAAAAGTGGCTATCACGAAGAGGCTAGACTTTGCTGGAAAGATCCCCTTGCTTACCGTTATCGCTGAGAATAAGAGCAACAGCGTTGCGTTCATGGTGCATCCGCGGCTCACGCGCGGCAAAGGCGGGGAGGATGTCACACCAGTTTTCTGGAGCGATAACTATTTCTCTTTGCTGCCGGGCGAGAAAAAGTCCGTCTCGGTGAGATTCGATTCCGACGAGTTCCATGGTGCCACACCCGAACTGGTACTGGAGGGCTGGAACGTGGAGCCAACAGCGCCCTAGCCGGGGAGCAATTCGAACGCCAGTGCCTTACCGATCTGGCGCGCTACATCACTTTGGACATCGAGAACGTCTCGCAAGTCGCGGTCATAACTTGCCGACCACAGATGGGTCTGGTCCCGCGCCTCGATTAATTGGCCCGTAATGCGCACGCGCCCGCCGTCGCAGCGGACGCTCCCCTCTAGAACGCAGTCGATGCGCAACTCTGCGGCAATTTCTCCAATGGATTTTTTCGTCGCCTTGTATTGGGCGGCCGAGGTTCGCGCGATCACCCCCAGCCGCTTGGGGTTGAGCTGCCCAAGGTGCGAAATCATCTCCTCCGTCAATCCCTCGGCAAAGAACTCCTGTTCGTCATCACCGCACAAACTCTCGAACGGCAGGACAAGGAGCATTCTCTTACCTTCCGTTGCCACGGCCTTCCCGGGGTGCAACACGGGAGAAATGAAACGATAACCCAGGCGGGGAAGGGTTTCGACGAAACGCGGACTCCGCGCGGAGTCTCCCAGCAGATCGCGAAGCTTGTTGATGGCGGTGTTCAGCCCGTGCTCGTACCCCACAACCGTGTCGGGCCAAAGTCTTTCGCGAAGCATTCTCCGCGTTACAACATGACCGGCATGGTCCAGTAACATCTCCAGAATTTGGAAGGGTTTTTCTTCCATCCGGATGCGCATTCCATGCTTGCGAAGTTCGCGTGAATGGAGATTGACTTCAAACGTGCCGAAACAAACTACCGAGGCTGCGCTTTGAACGTCGTTCATTGGTCCTTTCCAGCGGCTATCCCGGCCCCGGCACAGGGTTGCCTGCTGACTCTATTCGTTCTGAATTGACCTTTTCTCGTAAGTCTTAACGACCGAGTGGTCTGTACGTGGATAAAGACTTGTCCTTCCGCTGATTTATTCCCGGCAGACTTTTGCCATCAAACCTAAAGAACATTTAGGCAAACGTCGTAACGGCTGCCTTAACTCAAAGAGGAGCACGCTGCAATCATGAAGAAATTCTGGAATGTTGTACTGGGGCTGGCCTGCGCCGCCGCCTTGCCACTCCCGTCTGCCCACGCGCAGACGAACAGCTACAAGCAAACCAATTTGGTGTCGGACACGGCCGGGATGGCGGCCAACACGGACCCCAAACTGGTGAATCCCTGGGGCATCGCTTTTGTCCCCGGCAATCCCTTCTGGATTTCCGACAACAACAGCGGCTTTACCACGCTTTATGACCAAAACGGAGCGTTGAACGGCTCGTTTACAGTTGCCCCGCCGAACGGCAGTTCGAATCCGGCGACGCCAACGGGAATTGTCGCGCCACCCAGCGGTGCAGGTTTTAACGTGAACGGCCAGCCTGGGATTTTCATATTTGACACGGAAGACGGAACGATCTCCGCATGGACGGGCGGAGCCTCAACCATCTTGACGGTGGACAATTCCGCCATCCCATCAGCGGCTATGGGCGCAGTTTATAAGGGCCTGGCGCTGATTAAGAACGCGACCGGCAGTTTTCTTTTGGCCACCAATTTCAGGTCCGGCAAGGTCGAAGTTTACGACACCGGCTTCAAGCAAACGCAGATTCTCGGAGCGGGAGCATTCAATGATCCGGCCCCGCCGGCGGTCCCGACAGGCTCGGGTTCCCCCGGATATGCGCCGTTCGGCATTAAGGCCATCAACGTCAACAACACCGCCATGGTGGTGGTGACCTACGCCTTGCAGGACACGCCCATGCACGATCCGTTGCATGTCGCCGGAGCGGGCTTCGTGGACCTCTTCAGCACCGATGGCACAATGCTCCGCCGTATTACCAGCGGCTCCCACCTCAACGCGCCTTGGGGCGTGGTGATTCCTCCGGCGAGCTTCGGCTCATTCGGCGCCAGCGGCAGTCTGCTGGTCGGGAATTTCGGCGATGGCACGATCAACGCCTACAATTTCGCGAGCGGCGCCTTCGTCGACCAGATGAAAGATCAGAACGGCACGGTCATCGCGAATGCTTCCCTGTGGGACATGGTTTTCGGTGGCGGAGGGCCTTCCGGCGATGCCAATACCATGTACATCACGGCGGGCCTGGCCAATGAACAACACGGACTCTTCTCGGCGATCACGGCGAATGCCACGCCGGCGCCCACCTCCGATTTCAACATCAGCGCATCGCCATCGACCTTGACGATCAGTGCGGGGCAACCCGCTTCGTTCACCGTCACCGTGGCCGGGCTCAACGGCTTCAACTCCGCCGTCACGCTCACGTGCTCCGGCCAGCCTGCGAACTCCACCTGTAATTTTTCTCCCGCGTCCGTCACGCCTGCCAGCGGTGGGATGGTGACGTCCATGATGATGATCAGCACTTCCTCAAATCCCTATATGCACGCGGGACTAATAGGCGGGAATCAAACCGGCGGACGCTACGCCATGATGCTCGCAGTCCCCGCTCTCGTTTTGCTGGCCATGTTCCTCGCCGGAAGCATTAGGAGAGGCCGTGCGGCGGGGAACAACTGGATCCCCGGCCTCGCGGGCAGTTTGGCTCTTCTGTTTGCGATGGCCTGCTTGCTCGCTGCCAGCGGTTGCGGCGGTAGCGGCATGAACAATCCCGGGAACGGAACACAACGTGGCATGGTCACGGTAATGGTCACCGGAACTTCGGGGAATCTTACTCACTCAACTTCCGTCACTCTCACTGTCCAATAACAGAAGAGGGGCCAATGGCTGGCCCGCTGGCCCCTCTTCCTCCGCTGTGCAGCGGACTGACCCGCAATTTGAGGCGACGTCAGTTGGACAAACACCAATGTTATATAGCCAGGACCCAGCCTTCGGGAGACTCGACATTTTTCAGCAGCTCTTTGCACCGGGACTCAATTCACCAAATCGAAAAGAGGGAAGACCGATGAAGAAAGAAGGGAATGTATTCACGAAGGGCAGCACGCGGCGTTCATTCTTGAAGAACGGAACGGTGGCGGGCGCGGCAACTGTGGGCGCCGGGCTGCTGGCGGGCAACACGTTTGCGTTCGACCAGGAGGCTGGCGCCGACCGCGCACCAATCACCAGGGGGGACATCGCGATTCTAACGTTTTTGCAGGCCCTCGAGCAGGTAGAAGAAGACCTTTGGCGGCAGTACGCGGAACTCGGCGGTACCCAGGATAACGAATTCAGCGGGCTCACGGGCGGGAACGCCGCCTATTCACAAGCGCTGCAACTCCTCGATGGGGACATGCCGCAATACATCCACGACAATACCGACGACGAGATCAGCCACGCCCGGTTTCTTGGCAATTACCTGGAATCCAAGGGTGCGGCGTCTGCAGACCTCACCCAGTTCAAGGTGCTGCCGAGCAGCCAGGCGGATGGCGCGGTCAAGACCGCCGGGCGCCTCACGAATCTTACCCAACTGACTGTCGACACCAGTTTTTGGTCACGCTACCGCAGTATCACCAACCCTGATTTTGATCCCAAGGCACCATTTGCCCAGGCGGTCCCCAGTCTGAACGTCGGACAACATACGGCGATCCCGAGAAGCAACGCCGACACGAATGGAAGCGTCATCAATCCTGACCCCACGCTGTCCACTTTCACCGATCACCTCAAGGCGATCGCTTTCACAGCGGGATTCCACTTCGCCTTCATCGAGCAAGGTGGCACTAGCCTCTATCCGGCGCTGGCACAGCACGTCACCAACCTGGAGGTCTTGAGAATCCTGTTGAGCATCGGCCCCAGTGAGACCATGCACTTCCAGACCTGGCAGGACAAGGCCGGCAATGCCACTCCCTTGACGGACGTCGATCCTGTGAATAACTCGACCGTGACCTTTTCCACTTTGAGTGCCGCCCAGGGCGAAACGGATCCGGAATCCTTGAACGGGGACACCTTGCAGTCCAACTTGATCATGCCCGAGCCAACTCACTTCCTCGACCAGCGGTTCGGCCCGGTGGCCATCATTCGCCCGACCTCGATAGCTTTTGGCGGGGCGGTCGCCTCCGTCCAGTCGTTTGTGACGGACGGGCTTTTCATTAATCCCAAGACCAATAAAAACGACACTGGGATCGTGCCAGCGCTTATGCGTCTGGCCGAAGAAGCCGATCAGGCCCGCCGCCAACTCTAGCCTGCACCCCAGGCAGCAGTTAGCTGGCTCATCCTAACCGCGCTCTCGAAGCATCCGGGGCCCAAACCTCTCTGGTTTGGGCCCTTTTCATTATTCTTCAGGACAGTGCAGCCACGGCCCGACCATTGGGGCGGGCTGCCTTCCGTCTATACTCCTCTCCACGATGTGAGATCTCCCCCCGATTGTCGGGCTCCCGCGGGCGCAACCATTCGTCGCGTCTCTCTCATCCAATGCGGTAGAATCGCCGTGTAGCTTTTGGGCGTGGGAGACAAATCCGGAGATCTGCGGGATTCGTGATTCCAATTGTGAGAGGGAACAATGAAGAGAGTGAATCGTTTCTGGGCGGCAGCCCTACTGGGGCTGCTTTTTGTAGGCGTAGCCGCGGCGGATACTTTGGAATTGAAGGATGGCCGCGTATTGAAAGGAAAATATCTCGGCGGCACGCAAGCCGTGCTGCGCTTCGAGATAAATGGCGAAGTTCAGACGTTTAACACAACGGACGCTGTCGCTCTGACGTTTACCGGCAATTTCAGAAGCACTGACCCAGCGATGGCTCCGGCCGCAATAGCACCTGTCGCGGCGAACTCCCTGGCCCCGACCCCTCCCGGTGGCGAGGTTACCATCCCCGCGGGGCAATCTCTCCTGGTACGCATGATCGACGGCGTGGACTCCTCAAAGAACCACGTTGGTGACGTGTTCCATGCCAGCCTGGAGACCGACTTAACTGTCGGGAATACAGTTGTCGCGCGCAAAGGAACGGATGTGTATGGCCGGCTGGCCAACGCGGAGAAGAGCGGAACATTTACGGGCAAGTCGGAGTTACAGCTGGAACTAACGCGCATGGTGATTGACGGCAGGGACTACCCGGTTGTCAGCAGCGATTACACGCTGCAGGGCAAGGGCCAAGGCGCCTCTACAGCCAAGAAGGTAGGTGGCATCGCCGCCGCCGGAGCGATCATTGGAGCCATTGCGGGCGGCGGAAAGGGCGCGGCCATTGGCGCGGCGGCCGGAGGGGCCACAGGCGCGGGCGTCCAGGTTCTGACCAAGGGCCAACAGGTGAAGGTACCGAGCGAGACGCTGCTGGAATTCCGCCTGCAGCAGTCAGCAACGGTGACGCCTTCGCAAAGGTAGTCGCAATTCCCACAGTTGCGTGTTGAAATCCAGGAGAGTATTTGGAAAGAGGCGGGCTTCGGCTCGCCTTTTTCTTTCCGTCTTGCCAGTTTTGGGGCGCTTTTCCCTGGCTTTCTTGACCCGTTATCGCATTGGAACCATCCGCCAGAAATTCCCCCTTGCCACTCCTGCTGTTAGTGAGTAAGATACCCCCTCAGGTGGGAAGATCATGCCAAAAGAAAAACCTCGAGTAAACATCGGAGAAGTGATCAGGACTTACCGGAGCCAGCGCAGCCTGTCGCAGGGCGACATCGAGCGCCGCACCGGGCTACTGCGTTGTTACCTGTCGCGCGTCGAAAACGGGCACACCGTCCCGTCTCTCGAAACGCTCGCCAAAATCGCGGAAGCCATGGACATCTCGCTGGCGGATTTTTTCCCCGGCACCGAAACGCCGCGCGACCGTGAGACACAAAAAGCCCTTGGAGAGCTCTCCCAGGACGAGATTCGCTTCCTGGCGGAGATCAAAAAGTACAGCACCACGCTTTCCGACGGCGACAAGCGGCTGGTGCTGGCGATGATCCGCAAGATGGCTACTTTGATTCCACCTCCAGTCGCGAAAAAGTTGATCGTGCGCCGCCCAACTGTCTGACCTTTTTCACAACGGAATTCGATCCAGGGACCGCGGTTCTTCTGCCGCGCCCATTCTTTTTTCACTGCATGCGGATTTGTCAGCTGGTCTGGCCGCGTATGATGCGGATGGCATCGGGTATAGCGGCGTCGCTCCGGCCACTCGCGCCTGCCTGGATTTCCACGCTGCGGGAGTCTTCCAGGTCGCTGCCTTCCCCGGGCGCCAGGAAGAGATTGGCTTCGACGGCGTGTTGCTTGGTATAGAGGTCGTAATAACGGCCGCCGAGAGCGTACAGGGTTTCGTGCGTGCCGCGCTCGATCACGCGCCCCCCCTCGACAACCAGAATTTGATCGGCTCGTCGAATCGTGGAGAGCCGGTGCGCGATCACGAATGTCGTGCGGCCGCGCATGAGGTAGCGCAGACCCTCCTGGATCAGCGCTTCCGATTCCGAGTCGAGGCTGGACGTAGCCTCGTCGAGGATCAGGATGCGCGGGTCGGCCAGGATGGCGCGAGCGATCGACACGCGCTGCTTTTGCCCGCCGGAGAGCTTCACGCCGCGTTCGCCGACGACCGTGTCGTACTTGTTATCGAAAGACTCCGCGAATTCGTCGACACGCGCGATTTGGCAAGCGGCGAGAATTTCTTCTTCCGTGGCGTCGGGCCGCGCAAAAGCCACATTCTCCCGGATCGTTCCATCGAATAGAAAAGTTTCCTGCAGCACCACCCCGAGCTGTGTGCGATAGGAATCCAGCTTTACCGTCGCCAGGTCAATCGCGTCCACTAGGACTCTGCCGCTCGAGGGCACATAAAATGCCGCGATCAAGCCGATGACGGTCGATTTTCCCGCCCCGGAAGGACCAACGAGGGCCGTGACCGTTCCCGGTTCCGACCGGAAACTTACTTCGTGCAGAACTTCCTTCCGCGTATCGTAAGCGAAGCTCACATCTTGCATCTCGACTAGCCCGTTCACGCGATCGAGCTTAACCTTCCGTCCAGGCTCTTCATCTTCTAGCTTCTCGTTCAGAATTTCGCGCGTACGCTCGAGGCCCGTGATGGCCTCCGTGATTTGCGTGCCGATGGCCACGATTTGAAAGACCGGCGCCACCAGAAGGCCCAGAAAGATATTGAACGCAAAAAACGTTCCCAGCGTCATCGTGCCCGCAAGAATCTTGTGCGCGCCGAGCTCCATGATGATGGCGCTGACGATGCCCATCAGCCCCGCAGCGGAAAGACTCATCAGCGAAGTGGCCGTGAGCGTTTTCAGAACGTTGTCCAGCAGGCGCTTCACGCCGCTGGCGAAGACCCCCTCCTCGCGCTCTTCCGCGTGGTAACCCTTCACCACGCGAACGCCGCTGAGCGATTCGGTGAGGCGTCCCGTGACTTCCGCGTTGATTTTCGGTCGTGCCCGGAAAATCGGGCGAATCGTCGCAAAGGCTTTGTTGATCCCGAACCCGAAGACTAGCAGGATGGCAAACGCGACCCCCGTCATGGTGACGCTGGTATGAATCAAGTACACGAGGGCGATGACCGCGGTCATCATCCCGCCTACAAATTCAACCAGCCCCGTTCCGATCAGATTGCGCACCCCTTCGACGTCGCTCATGATCCGCGAAACGAGCGCGCCAGTTTTGTTGGCATCGTAGAACGAAACCGGAAGCCGGCCAATGTGCGCCTGCACCTGGCGGCGCAGTTCGGCGATCATTTTTTGCGCGGATTTGGAGAGCACTTGCGTCAGCGTGAACGACGTCAGCCCCTGAAGGACCGTCGCCGCAAGAACCGCCAGCACGATGGGCGTCAGCAGTTGGATTTGCCGCTTGCTGATCACGTTGTCCACTAGATACTTCGTGGAAGCCGGCAGGACCAAACCCGACAGGCGATTGATGGCCATCAGCACGAAGCCCAGCGCCAGCAGCCCGCGCCTCGGCTTCATCAGCGCCCAAACGTCGGGAAGATTCTTCCACGCGTTTTTGCGTTTTTCACTTTTGGCTGGTGATTTGGCGGCTGTCTCGGTGGCCATGATTGGAAGACGAACGATACCCTATGGATTAGATGCCAGCCGTCTCCGTATGACTATATTGCGAAAACGGATCGAAAGGAGCAGTTATCTTCAATCGCCCGCAGTTCCCGCGCGGGGCACGATGGCCTTCGCGGGCCGGTCGAGGCTTAGGACGCTGGAGATGAACTCGCTGACGGTGATTCCCAGGTGGCCCCAGAGTCTGCGCTTCAGGCTGGTGTAATCCTGCGTGCCGCTGAACAGATCGCCCATCAATTGCCGGAACACCGGGCTCCGGCGAAGGAACTGAACCATGCGCGTCGTGACCGCGCTGCCCAGGAAAGATCCGCGATAGAAACGCCGCACGATGCGTGCGGCGAACTCTAGTTCGGCGCAGAAAGTAGCCTTTACCCACGCTGGGTACTTCTCGGGACAGCCTTCCGCGAGCGAACGGCCCAGTAATTCGCCGGAACGAATGGCATAGAAAAGGCCTTCGCCCGTGAGGGGATCTACCCAGGCCGCCGCATCTCCAACGAGCGCCCAGTTCTTTCCGATGACGTTTCTTTCGGAAAGCGTGCGCTCCTTCGGCGAAGGCAGGACGTGGCTATAAAACTTTGCGCCCTCCGTCTGGATACCGTGCTTCTCCACGAAGGTTTGCAGATGGCTCCGCAGCTCCGTGCTGGTATGCGACGACATGCTCCCGCAAATGCCGACCGAGAGATGATCGCAGCGGGGAAACGACCAGATATAGCCCTCAAACTGCGGCAGGAACTTGATGGTGATGGAGTCTCTGGTCTGCGGCACGAAGTAGCCCTGCGTCATCTCCAGTTCGTCGCGTTGCAACGCCCGTGTTTCCGGGAGCAGTTGATTGCGCGCACCCGCCGCGAGAACCAGAAAATCGGCTTCCTGCCAATCGCCCTCCACGCAGTAGCGGGGCTTCGTCGTGGAAGTGTCCACACTCATCACGCGGGAACGCTGTACGTAGCAGCCTGCATCTCGCGCGCGATCCAGGAGCATACCATTCAGAACCGTCCGCGAATAAATAACGATCGGATGGGGCATGTCGAGCGTGGCGCGATGCTCTTCGCTGCTGATCAGCTCGACGGAATTTACCAGTTTCTTGGGATAGGAATTATCGAGCAGGAACGGGAAACACTGAATCGCTTTGTGGGTCAGGCCGCCGCCGCAGGGTTTTTCCCACGCCAGGTGCTCGTCAAAAAGAAGGACCTTGTGGCCCGCGCGTGCGAGTTGTTCACCGCACATTGCGCCGGACGGTCCGCCGCCGACGATCGCTATCTGAGCCATGGCCGTGTCTCGCTGCGAGCTTTCAATTCCGTCCTCGGGCGCGGAACCCCCGTCTTGAGTTCCTTTGGTGACGAGTTCTAAGGTGATTGGCCATTAGGTGAGGGGAAAGATCACCAGGCAAAAACCTGCCTGGAGTATAGCACCGAATAGCGCCGTTGCCGCCGAGCCGGACTCATTACGCAACAGGTCCATGCCACTTCGCTGTACCAAATTGAACACCGCCATATACGGCGACAGCAGGCCCATCAGAATTTCTCCGTTGTGCAGAATCAAGACGCCGGCCATGAGCGCTCCCCACGCGATGAGTCTCAGCGACAGCGCAAGGGCTAGCCTGCGCCCCCTTTTCCCCGGCCGCACCGGACCGAGCAGCGTCTCTTCTGCAATGAGGTAGGGGAAAAGGACGATTAGCAAAAAAGGGAAGCGCACCCACTTCGCGCCGGTCAGCCAACCCTCGTAAATCGTCAAATCAAACCATGCCGTAGTCAGAAGTAGCAGCACGATTCCGGCAAACCCCGCTGCAAGCAGGGGGCGAGGCGAACTCGAGAGTGCAGAACGCACGGAACTCCAATGCACCACAACCAGCAGCACCCCAAAGAGAAGCAAAGAGCTGGCAAGATAGTCGCCCTGAAAAAGTCCAATCGCCTTCAGGGGAATCCAGAATCGCAAAAGCAGCACGATCAGGAACGATCCCACGGCAAATTCCGGAAAAAGTCGTGGCACCCCGATGACCGTGCCCGTCGCGGCGATTTCTTCGCTTCGGTTCTTCCCAGCCGCCTCCCGGAGGAACGGTCCCGCGATCAATAGGAGGCCGAGGAAGCCGCTGAGTCCGCCGATGAGCGGGCCGTGAGAGGGCCACGCCGTAGTGGGATGTAAATGCAGGATTTGCGCCGGCCATTCCTGCGAAGCTCGCACCACGGAACGGTTGAAAAGAACGCTGACGTGCGAGGCGCCCGGAATCTCCAGGTATTTAACGGTCCCGTCGCTTCGCGAGGCCGCCAGGTCGATGGCATTGCCGCGCATCGACTCCAGTTCCAGCGAGCCAATCATCACTAGCGAATGAGGCGGCAGCATCGGAGGATCGCTGAAAAACAGCTTTTCCGTCGTCACTCCGTGCGCGGCCCGCATCGGCGCCGGCGAGATGGCGATCAAGCCCGCGACTGGAACACGGGAGGCAATCCGCTCGGCGATAGCGCCTCCCATCGAATGCCCGGCGACAATCGTGCGATCGGGATCGATCATCCCGCGCGCGAGCAATTCGCGCAGAAACGCCTCAGCGCACTGTTCCGCTCGCGCCGGAGAAAATGGCCCGGCCGTGCGTCCGTGTCCCGGTAAATCCGGAACGTAGACGCGAAGACCCTGCTCGGCAAAGCCTCGGGCGAGGTAAGACATGATTTTCCTATTCGCTGAGATTCCGTGGAAAAGCAAAACCGACCCTTGCGTGCCTCCTTCTTGCTTTTCCACGATGGTGGTCACCAATCGGCAGCCGCCAGCGTCCATGAGAAACGTCCGCTCGCGGTAAGGCGTCGGCAGGGCAAGCCACAACCCTGCGCCGCAAAGTAGAACTCCTGCAAGTGCCCGCACAGCCTGTCGTGATTTCATCGCCCGCCGCTAGTAGACAGTGAGCTGGACTCTGCCGTGCGACGTCCTATGCTTAGGATTGGCAAACGGCGGGAGGAATATTTCGCCTTCGCTCAAGCTGCTTTGCCTAGATTCGGCTTCGGTCCCCCCGTGCGAAGCGAACTTTCTAAGCCGTGGCGGCCTTCACCTTCGTCGCGGCCTTTTCAATTAGATCTGCGACAGCTCTTGGCTGCGATACGTAGATGGCGTGACTTCCCTTAACCTCAATGACCGTAGCACCCGCGCGCTTGGACATAACACGCTGGGCGTTAGGTGGAATCATCTTGTCCTCGGTGGTGACCAGGTACCAGCTCGGCTTGGTCCTCCACGCGGGTTCGCTGATCGCCCCGCTAATGGCCCCCATGCCCCACGGAACTTGGGAGTCAGCCATAAACGCGGCTTTTTCTGGGTCCACGTCGGCTGCGAAAGAAGCGGGAAACTTCGCCTTGTCGAGGAACAAAAAGCCGTCTTGCGGCGGCAGTATCGGCGGTACGGGCGCGCCGGGCGGCGGATCTTTAATAAGCGACCCCACCGACTCGCCCTTGTCTGGAGCGAAGGCAGCGATGTATACGAGGGCTGAAACCTTTGGATGGTTTCCGGCTTCGGTGATCACCGCTCCTCCATAGGAATGGCCGACGAGAATTGTAGGTCCGTCCTGCGTTGCAAGAGTTCGCTTGGTAACTGCTACGTCGTCCTCCAACGATATCGTAGGATTCTGGACGATGCTGACATTGTAGCCGTCTCGCTTCAGGATCTTGTAGACGCCCTCCCAGCCAGCGCCGTCCACAAAGCCACCGTGAACTAGAACGATGTTTTTCATGGTTTTCCTCCTCAGTGATCGATACTGCTGTTTACTTCGGCAGATTCTCGTGTTGATAGAGGCCGGGTATTGAAGGTCTTCGCCCGGCTGCGGCGAAGTATAATGACGGGCAGAGTGGCTGTCAACACGACGACACACGACCCGAAAATCCAAATTTCTTCGCGGGTGATCGGCTACTCGGAAGTAATCCTTGGCCCCCAAGTGCAAAGCTTAGGCTCAAAAGAGCGGATGCGTCGTAAACTTAGGGACTTCCCCCTCGTACCTCCTTAGGTTGGAACGTTTATACACATAAGTCTTACCGCAGTCATCGCACCGGACCTTGAAAGGGCCCTCGACATCAGGAACGGGCGAGAAGGGATCTGTGTACGCGAGGGGGATTCTGTGCCTAAAGAAAAGATTCTGCTGCATATGAAAAAAGTAGTTCTTGCAAAGGACCACCCAGGTATAGTGGATGTCCTGCCACATTTCCGCGGCGGGTTCTATCTTTTTGGGTTCCATCTTTTGGGGTTCTATCTTTTTTCCCGCAGGGGCAACACTCGGTGCGGGAACCTGGACGGGAGCGGGGTTAAGACAGTCCGCGATCTGTTCTGTGGTCCAGCGGAGTAACGGATCGCGGCGCAAACAGTGTCGCGTGATGTCGAGGAAAGGTTGTGGAAGAGTAGGCGGAACAATCGGATCGGCTTGGTTCCCCGGCGATGAAGCAGGAGGATGTTGGGTAAGAGTCTCGAACAGGGTCATGCCTAGAGACCAAACATCCCCTGCACCTGCAACCAGTGCCGTGCCTGCCTCCGGCGCGTCGTAAGCGTCAACCGGGCGGTAGGTAGGGCGCGGCTCGCCAAGCGGTAGCACCGTATCGAAAGCGAGCTTCAGGCGCTCCCCAGTAGTCATGATGTTTGAAGGTTTGATGTGAGAGTGCGCGAAGCCTTTGCTGTGGATGTACTTCAGAGCGTCGAGAAGAGGCCCGAGCATTTCGCGAGTCTCTTTTGCGGTGAGCGGACGCTCAGGGAGGACGTGTCCCAGGTCTTGCTCAGCATATTCCATCACTACGAAACCCAAATCCATTTCCGCAAGCTGCCAGCGACCGCCAGGCAGCAGATGGAAGAGATTAGGATGACTAAGCTTCGAAGCGCGCTGCAAAAGAACGTCCTGATAATCGGCGTTCGGGCCAGCATTTATGAATTTAATAGCGAGTTTTTTTGGCTCCGCGTGAGTGGATTGCGTTAAGAAGACCGCACTGTGGTCCGTGCTGCCCAAAAACTTCTGAAGCGGAAATACTTTCTTGACGACTTGGCCCTCGAATTTTTTCCAGTCCACGCTCATAGGACACCCCCGCAGCGACACTTGCAGCCAAGCGGAACGGTCTGGTAAATCGCCTGGCACGTTGAAGCAAAGGGCTGGTTTGCATGGATTCTAGCACGAAAGAGGCTCAGACTAGGAATGGCTGCTGCCTCGTCGGACAGTTATCGTCGGACGATGCGGGTAAGTCGTGCGGGCACTGAGAACATCTCAGATGTGCTTCCACTTCTTCACTGGCCGGGCAGCATGCACGGATGCCACTGCCCATCCTCAGCATGGGCATCACAGAACCACTTCTGGCACGAAGGGCAGCGTACAGTCGCCGGGTAGGTGCACGCCCCAACGTCAGGCGAGATGCCCTGACACAACCGCTCTAGATCGGCGCTCGCGGATTCCTCTTCTCTCATCGCAAACACCTCGTGCCGCCATTCTACTCGCGTTGGGCGGCTCACCTGAAGTGTGAAGGCACATCGAGGGTTAGCGCGGGACTTAGCTCGGAGAGTTCACTTTTCTGCTTCATCGAGGCCTTCGTAGAAAGAGCGTCGTGAAAACCCTATTGTTCCAATCGTATTTGGGCGGGATAGTTTTGAAAACTAGAATGTGCGCACAAACGATGGCCGGAAATACGCATATCAGAGCGGCAATCAACAGTCCCATTATGTCGCGTATTCCTAGAAATGCAGGAACGCCAAATGACAGAACGAGGGCAACACCTGAGACCAAGAAACGCTGCCACCAAATCGGGGTAATCGCAACGCCACAGAAAGGGCACTTGTAGATTGGAGGTTTAGACCCTCTGGGACGCACCGTTAAGTCTGAATGACAGTTTGGGCATGCTGACCACTTAGGGTCGGATACTCGCTGGTTAACGGGATTTTCCGCTTCTCGCATAACGATTGAGGCGATAACGACTGGCCCGCTCCAAAATTCTAGCCGATTGTTCCGGTACGCGCCAACTCCTGGTCGCGTAACCCAGCAGTTTCGGAAACTAGACCACAGGAACTTTGAAAAGCGTGTTTTTTAGCGGGTGAACGCTATGGCGAGCGCGTGCTGCGATCGCGCCCTATTTTCTGGGCGTGATTTTTGCGGTGCAGCGACACCTTTGCGAGCTGCTCAGTGCGCGTGGAAAAAATTCACGGGGTACCGCGAGGCAGCCCCTCTGGTCTCAGGTGGAATCGTCGATGACCTGGATCGATAGGCCGAGGACGAGGAGACGGAGCAGCTTGATCGCGGTGC
>DATNLB010000432.1:0-6221 GCA_035603095.1 Candidatus Acidiferrales bacterium | reverse complement strand
TGATGCAAAGCGAAATAAGTTTCGCCGTCGCTATTTCTCCAGAAAAAAAGTAGACGAGGTTGATTTCAAGCGTTCGCCGGAACGCGGGCGGATTTGCGTGTCTCTACGAGAGACGACTCCCAGCCTGGCGGCCTGACTGTGACGCCATCTTTATGGATTTGAATATTTCAGGAGGAATTAAATGCAACGGAGTATTCGACTTTTAATGGCAGCGATGCTTCTCAGTTGGTGTCTGGCAATTCCCGCGCTTGCCGATTTGACCGGCGATGTGCAGGGGACGGTGACGGATGCCAGCGGAGCCGGCGTGGCGAATGCAACGGTGACGATCAAAATGCTCGCCACTGGAGCGACACGAACGGTCACGACCGGTTCCGGAGGCGAATTCTCGATACCGCAACTGGAGATCGGCGAATTCCTGATAACGGTGGGAAAAGATGGGTTCAAGTCGTTCGAGCAGCATGTGATCGTCCGCAGCGGTGAAAAGACGCGAGTGGATGCCGTGATGCAACTGGGTAACGTCACAGAGTCCGTTGCCGTGGAGGCGGACGCGACACCAACACTGGACGTGGCCAGCGCCCAAGTGAGCGATTCGATCAGCGCGCAGGAAGTCCTGGCGCTGCCGAATCAAGCTCGCGACCCAGTGGTTTACGCCACGCTCTCTCCAGGAACAGTGCCAGTCACAAAAGATAATCCTTTCCTGGGAGTCGGCAGCTTCAACTCCAACGGATCGCGCGGACGCGCCAACAACATTACTCTCGACGGCGTCACCGGAACGGATATTTCGACGACTGGCGAAGGCGGCGGATTGGTGTTGGTCCAGGACGCAGTCGCGGAAGTGAAAGTCATCACCAACAACTTCGACGCCGAATTCGGCCGCAATTCCGGCTCGCAGATTCAGATTCTGACAAAAGGTGGAACGAACGACTTTCACGGTTCAGGATTCTGGTATTTCCAGAACAACGATCTGGGTAACGCACGGGATTTCTTCGACCAGACGGGACAAGCAACACCCATCATTCAGAACCAGGGCGGGGGAACGATCGGGGGCCCGATCTACAAGAACCATACTTTCTTCTATGGGAGCGGAGAAGTTGACCGGACGCGAGGAGCGGGATCTACAGCCACGGCGACCGTGTTGACGACGGGACAGGCCGCGAAGATTACGGACCCGACTACACTTGCTTTGTTCAAAGCCGATGGCTCTCCCAGTACTGCGTCCGGACAATTGTCCAACAGCTCTCCCAACGAATTGAACGGCGACATCTGGACGCTGCGGATCGACCAATTGCTTCGCGCCGGAAAAGACACCATGAGCGTGAAGTACGGTCAGAATCCGCTCCAAGCGATCAATCCCGGAGACACATTTGTCTTGACGAATCTTGCGGGATTCGGCGCTTCCACGACTTCCACTTCGCGAACACTTACGTTCTCGTACAGCTCGGTGTTCACAAGCAATTTGACCAACCAGTTCCGGTTCGCGTTCGGCAGGAGCAACCCCGATTTTCCGATCAGCAGCCCGTTCCCTCCGGGACCAACGATTTCAATCTCGGGATTCGACAACTTTGGCACTTCTTTCATACTCCCCCAGGGACGCACCCAGAATACATTCCAGTATCTGGACACGGTTTCCTGGGTGAAGGGGCGCCACACGTTTAAAGTCGGAGCGGACTTCAATCGTTACCAGTCGCCGAGCACCTCGGATTTCTTCACGCGAGGGCAGATCAATTTCGCTAGCGTGGCTGATTTCCAAAACGGCAATCCATCCGGGTACTTCCAGCAGGTCGGCAACTTCACGCGGCACAATTTCGCGCTGGACGCGTTCCTGTTCGTGCAGGATGATTTCCGGCTGACCGATACGCTGACCCTGAACCTGGGCTTCCGCCTCGAATCGTCGGGAGGGGTTTCGGAAGGGGCAAACCTCATTTCCAACCTGGACCCGAGGAACACCACGCCAATCGGCACTCTTGGCACGGGGGCGCTCGGAGGAATCGACGTCGGCGGAGATGCGTTCCACCGCAATTGGAATCCGGCGCCGAGGCTTGGGTTCGCGTGGAACCCAGCGCATGGCAAATTCGTGGTTCGCGGCGGTTACGGCATCGCGTACGATTTCATCTATCAAAATCCGATTTCCAACGTGCAGTTTTCCGCGCCCTTCATCAATAGCGTGTCCGTTCCTGGAGGTCACTTCACCGGAGGCAACACGCTGGCAAACCTAGTAGCAGGGACAGCTCCGGCCCAGCAACAGGCCATAGCGGCCCTTGGCAAATTCGATCCCAATCAGGTCGACTTCGGGGCGCTCTCTCCGGTTGACCAGAACCTGAAGAATCCGCGGAATCAACAGTGGGACGCCAGTCTGGAGTATCAGGTCACGCCGGACACGGTCCTCAAGGCCACTTACGTGGGCACGCACAGCGATCACCTGCAAGTGAGCGAGCCTATTAACCTGATAGCGCCAGCGAACAGGCCGGCTCCAGCGACTAGCCTGGCGGACCAAAACGCGCGTCAAGTGGAATTTGCCGCGGCGTTCAGCAATGAAATCGGCCAGGCATTCGGGCCAGCAAACAACCTCATTGATCCCCGATTTGACAACGTGACGCAAGTGCAGAGCACCGGCACTTCGAGCTACAACGCTTTGCAACTCGAGGCGGTCCGCCGGTTCAAGAATGGGCTGACCTTTAATGCGAACTACACGTGGGCGCACAGTCTGGACGATGTGTCCGATGCGCTCAACGTCCTGGTGAACGACAGCGCCAACCTGCTGGACGCGGCCAAACCCCTGTCTTTCCAACGCTCCAATTCGCAGTTCGATATCCGCAACCGCTTCGTGCTGTCTTACAACTACGAACTCCCGTTCACCAAGGGATTCCACGGCTGGAAGAAGTACGTGCTGGACGGCTGGAGCCAGAGCGGAATCTTCAGCGCTCAATCGGGTCTCCCGGCTACTGTGTATGCCGCGCCGATCCGGGTCTGTGCAGTAACGCCGGACCCGATGACGGGCTGCCCCAAGGGTGACAGCGTGGGGATTACGGACACTCTACTGAATGGCACGGCGAATCCTGCCGGCGGCGCGGTGAGCACGCCATTGAATGGCGATGCCAGCAAACTGCATCCAGTCCCGCTAGGCACTGCTCAGACGGGCGCATTGCCGGTCAGCGAGCCTTTGATTGGGCAGGATGGCACGAGCGGGCGCAATCATTTGCGGCTTGCGGGACTGACAGACCTGGATCTGGCCTTCGGCAAACAGTTCAAGATCACCGAGAGCAAGATCTTCCAGCTTCGGTGGGAGACGTTCAACGTGTTAAACCATCCGAATTTTGCGGGCTACGTCAACCAGTCCGCCTCGCCGAACTTCAATACCTATACGACCACCGCAACCAACATGCGGCAAATGCAGCTCAGCGCCAGATTCATCTTCTGAGCGATCGTCCTTTCGAACAACACAAACAATCACGAGGGGAGCCGGGAGGCTCCCCTTCTTGTTCCTTGCGGATCTCTTGACTTAGCGGAAGGGATCCCAGCCGCCTGGCAAGAGTTGCCTCGCGCGGCCGTTCTCTTCCAGCACCAGCAACTCTCGCTTTCGGGTGATTTTTCCAATGGGGGTGAGACGCACACCTCGAAAGGACTTCGGCAGGAGCTTTGTTTTGCGCGGAGGCACAGTGAACAGCAGCTCGTAGTCATCCCCGCCGTGCAACGCGAGTTGCAGGGGATCATATCCATGCTTGAGAGCGAGTTCAGTGGTTTGCACCCGCGGAATCTTTACCTTTTCCACTCGCGCACCGACCGCGCTGGCGGCACACAGCCGTGGCAGATCGCTCGATAGTCCGTCCGAGAGGTCCATCATCGCGGTCGCCAAGCCCTTCTTAACCAACCACTGGCCTAGCGCGAGGCGCGGCTCCGGATAGAGGTGCTTTCTGGTCAGCGGGTTCTTCTTGCTCGCCGCTCCTTTCCTTTGTCGCATGATCCGCAGACCCAATTCCGCTTCCCCCAGCCGCCCGCTTACATAAAGGATGTCGTCCGCTCGGGCCCCCGATCGCAGCACGGCGCTCCCGGCTCGCACTTCACCCACGACCGTCACATTTATGAGAATCTCGTTTCGCCGGGTCGTGTCTCCGCCAGCCAGGGGGCACTGAAACTTCCGAGAAGCGCGACGCAGCCCTCCGAGGAACATATCCAGCCACTTACCGGTGTGCGTTTCCGTCAGGGCCAGACTCAGCAGGAAACAGCGGGGGGCGCCTCCCATCGCTGCCACGTCGCTAACCGCCCTGGCGAGGCACTTCCAACCCACGGCATCCGGCGGATGCTTCTCGCGCAAGAAGTGCGTGCCCTCCAGGAACCAGTCGCAGGTGAGAATGATCTCGCGCCCCGGCTTCGGCCGAAAGAGCGCCGCATCATCGCCCACTCCCAGAGCGACGGAATGCCAAACTCCCTGGCCCCGCGAAGACCAGGAACTCCCGGCAATCTTCTTCAGGATTGAATTTTCATTCTGGCGTTGCCGTGGCATGCGGATCTGAGAAGACTCCCATCTAATTGCGGGCGATAGTATAGCCCCTGAGCCTGCGCCAGGGTTTTGCAACTCATCGATTCGAAATGGGGATTTGCGCTCTTGCAGAGCTTACCCCTGTACGTTCGGACAGGGGACAGGTTTGGACGGCCTGACCTTGAAAGCACGAAATACAGGGTTGACGTACCGCTCTACAGAATTTAGTATGTCGGAGGTCGCGGACCAAGGCTCACGGTTCAGATTTCGTTCAAGTTCAGGTTCCAGCGGACAACGCAGTAATTTGCCCGCAAGTGTCAGTGTTAAAGGCCTGTGGGGGCCTTAAATTCATGAGGGGTAAGAGCTACACATTTTTTATCGCGTCGTCTCCGGGCAAGCTCCGGAAAGTCATCGTACCCGCTTATGTGCTGCACGGAATCGCCGTGCTGGCGCTCATCGGTGCAATCAGCGTGACGGCGGCGGTGGGCTCCTATTCGCGAATGCTCTGGAAAGTCGGCAACTACAACGCTCTTCGCCACGACCAGGAAACCCTCAAAAAGCAGTATAAGCAGCTGCAGAGCACCGTCAACGACACCAACCAGCGCCTCGATTCTCTCCAGTCCCTGGCGACGGAGGTGGCCATGACCTACGGGGTGCTCCGTTACCATCCGGCGGCTTTCGATCAGAGCGACAATCCCGTGGATGCCCAGGATGCTTTCGACCGTTCCATCGAGCAGTACACTTTCTTGAAGCGCAACGCCGCAGTAATCGCCATCTCCAGCAGCGGGCTCCATTTGCTCTCCCCCATGAGTTTTGCGGACTCCTCGTACACGCCGTCGATATGGCCGGTGATGGGTCACATTACGGATAGCTTCGGTGAGCGCTTGGACCCGTTCAGCGGCGAAGGCGCATTCCACACCGGAGTGGATGTGGCTTCTGACTACGGCGCTCCGGTTCATGCGACTGCGGATGGAATCATCACCATCGCGGAGAACCATGCCGGTTACGGGCGCCTGGTGGTTATCGATCATGGATTCGGAATCACCACCTGGTACGCGCACCTTTCCGCGTTCTCGGCGGTCTCGGGCGCGCGCATCAAGCGCGGCGAAGTGGTTGGCTACACGGGCGTAAGCGGCCGTTCGACAGGTCCGCACGTCCACTACGAAGTCCGGATGAACAACGCGCCCATCAATCCGTGGCGCTATATGAAGTCCACCCCTGCTGCGGGGGACTAATTCCCGATCGAGGTTTTGTGCATTTCCTGGCGGTGGGCTTTGGCCCGCCGGTTTTTTTTGCTGGGACGGTTCCTTAGGGACAGTCAGACCCCGATTTTCCCCAGATGCCTTTCTTAGGTGCGGCCTTTCCTGGGCGCCCGAGCTTTTCCTGGGAGCGCTGGCTTGCTTGGGGCAGAGTCCGGCATAACTGGCGGCGCCCTGCGGGCCGCCTCCAGAAATCCCGGCGTGATTTCAAATACCATCCGGACTGACTTGGTATCCCCGCGATTGATTTTGGAGACATCCGCGCTCTTCAGGAGTTCCAGGTAAGCCTCACGTGCCGCCGGATCCAACTGCTGCCTGGTCTTGGCATCATTCAGCCCCAACTGCGCCAGTATGACGACGCCATTCATCAGATCCACGAGTTGCCGCGCGGTGGCGTCCGCCGCGCATTCTCCCTCGGCGACCACGCGCAGCCGATCGTTCTCTGGTTTTCCTGCCAGGGTGATCCACTGCAATTGATCGAGCAA
>DATNLB010000151.1:0-5200 GCA_035603095.1 Candidatus Acidiferrales bacterium | reverse complement strand
TTAAGTTCTTGAACAGCCGCACATCCACAATCGGTTCTTTGTGATTCCACTCATAGATAGCCAGCGACACCAGGCATACGCCCGCAATGATCGCCAGCGTCAAAATAAAATTTGACCCAAACCAATCGTCCTCTTGTCCCTTGTCCAGAAGAATCTGCAGCGCTCCCACGCCCACCGCCAGCAAGCCAAATCCAATGTAATCCACGCGCAGAGAGCGGCCGACATTCTTGCTGATGTACTCCGGATCTTCGATCAAGCGGTACACCAGCCACAACGCCACGATTCCCACCGGAAGATTGATGTAAAAGATCCACCGCCACGAATAGTTGTCCGTGATCCACCCGCCCAGTGTCGGTCCAATCGACGGCGCCACGATCGCCGTCACCGCATAAAGCGAAAATGCCAGCCCCCGTTTTTCCGGCGGAAACGTGTCTGCCAGGATCGCTTGAGCCATCGGCTGCAGGCCGCCGCCTCCCGCTCCTTGCACCACGCGCGCGAGCAGCAGGAATCCCAGGCTCCACGCGATTCCGCACAGCAGCGAGGTCAAAGTGAAAATCAGGATGCAGATCATGAAGAAGCGTTTGCGCCCCAATATTCCTACGAACCATCCGCTCACCGGAAGAATGATCGCGTTGGATACCAGGTATGACGTGAGTACCCAGGTGCTCTCCTCGTTGCTCGCCCCCAGGTCTCCCGCAATGTGCGGCAGCGCCACGTTCGCAATGCTGGTGTCGAGAACTTCCATGAATGCCGCCAGGGAAACCACGACGGCAATCAACCAAGGATTTATCGCGGGCTTGGACGGATAAGCGGGCAGGGAAGTGCTTTCGGCGGCGCTCACGGCGGTCCTCTGTCACCGACCGGCAAGCCTACCACTCTTTCGTTTCGCAGCGCCTCGCTTTCCGCGCTGCCTCATTGTCGATTTCAGCCGGAGCATCACAATAAGCGCGAGGATGCTCGACTTACCGCGAAAAATATCCCGTTTTCGCGCGAATTTTCAGACCCTTTATTTTTGGCTTGAGTACGATTTTCCGGAATGTATCGTCTTTCCCGGAATTCCTCGGCTACCACCCCAACTCATGCGACTGGCAGGCTCTCTTTAGTTCGCCTTCTTCTCTTTATCGTCGCCCCGCGCTTCCATGTAGACCAACTGGAAAAGGGTTCCCTGCCCATTCGGCTGGATTCCCACGACGTGCTGTTTCTCCTTCGTCCCCGCTTTGAACACCAGCCCGCCCTTCTCCGGCTTGTCATCGTCGCACTCCAGCTTGTTCGACGATCCGCTCTTGTCCTTGCCACTTGCCTTCGGCGATGGCTCCGAGCAATTCAAAACGGTCCCGTATCTCCCCAGTGCTTTCTTGTAGAACTCCGCAATCTTCTCCGGCGCGTCATTCGACTCCATCTTCATCACCGCCAGCCTGAAGCCAAACGAGCCGCCCCAGATGCCCATTTGAACGGCCCCGGAGTCGTCCTTCTCGTCTTTGTGTGGTTTTGCCCCCGGATAAACGGGCAGCCCCACTTCCTTGGCGGTCGCTTGCTTGCTCACCATCACTCCGGCTCCGCTCTGATCCTGTTGCCCTTTCACACTACCCGCTCCAGCGGAAGCCGCTGGCACCCAGGCCATCACGCCAATCACACCGCAAAACACGCCAAGAAGTGCAAGCTCCCGCAAGGCACCGGCTCCGCAGCGAGAGTCAATCGCGTCCCTATCCCTCACGCTTTGTTTGCTCACAAGACCTCCCTCGTGCTTGGAGATACGCGGTTTAGCCCGCCTAAGTTCCTGCTAGTCGCATCGTGCCACGATTTAGGGAATTTTTTCGGCATTGCGGTGGTATTACATAAGTGGCGGGGTGTAAGCTCCTGCTGTCAGTTGCATTCTAGCTCCCATGGGAGGTTCTCTGTGAAACACATGATCGCTCTTGGGCTCCTGGTGGCGACCGCGCTCGCGGCCGCTCCCGTTGCTCCCCAAGCCGAGAAGTCACAAGTCGCCAAAATGACCCTTAAGGTCGGTGACACGGCCCCTGAGTTTACTCTTCTCAGCGACCAGTGGAAAACCGTGAAGCTCAGCGACTATCGCGGCAAGAAGAACGTCTTTCTCGCCGTCTACGTCCTGGCCTTCACCGGCGGTTGAACGAAGCAACTTCAGGCGGTCCAGGCTGGAATCGCCTCCGGTAAGATTGACACCTCGGATACGGAAGTTTTCGGAGTTAGTTTGGATAGCCCCGCTGCCAACGCCGCGTTCGCCAAACAGATCAGCCTTACCTTCCCGCTCCTCAGCGACATGAACCGCAAAATGCTCAAGACCTACGGCATCCTGAAAGGTTACAACGTCCAGGACGAGACCTACGAATGGGCTCTGCGCGCCAACATTATTATCGACAAGCAGGGCATCATCCAATTTGTCGAGGAGGGCGATAGCGCCGTCGATCCCAACACGGCTCTGACCATGTGCACCACCCTGCACAAAAAGGAGCCCGCCAAGTAATCCTCCGTGTTGCCGGCACTTCCGGATGCGATATTGACGATGCGCAGCGTCTCGGCGAATTTTGCGGCATCGGCGACTCCTGGCGTCAGCATGAGTATTCCGTCGGCGCGGCTCCATCGCCGTGCTAGCGCGGCTTCGGAAAAAACATTACGGGTAGCAATCCAATCGTCGCCGGCGCGGAGACGCACGCGCTCGCGGGACCCACAAAGATGACATTGCCAATTCTCTTTTTTCTTACTTTTAACTTTGAACTGTCGACTGTCAACTTCCTCAATTCGCAACCGTGAGTTCGATCGTGGAGGTCGCCGGAATTCGCATGCCGCTCATCGGCGACTGGTCGATCACCGCGCCGCGCGGCCATTGCGGCGCAGTCACATAATTGACCTTGCGGCGCATCTGCGCGACGTCCAGCCGGTGCTGCGCTTCGTTCTCGTTCAGCCCGGTCAGGTGCGGCATCACGTAGGCTGCCTCATGTGGACCTAGCGAAACCAGCACGTCCACTCGCGGCGTCGCCGCTCCCGCGCCGGGCTTGGGATTCTGAACCACCACCGTATCCACCGGCCGCTCCGCCATCGTCACGCCGGAAACTTCGCCCACTTGCAATCCCGTCCGCAGCAGTTCGATTCGTGAAGCGCGCAGCGAATTGCCTTCCAGCAGCGGAATCTGCAATTGCCGCTGCCCCAGGCTCAGCACCACGTGCGCCTGCTGCGACACTTTCATCAGCAAGCCCGACGTCGGTGTCTGCCGCACCACCACGTTAATGGGCTGGTCGCTGTAGATTCGGTCCGCCACGCGCAGCACCAGCCCGCGCGATTGCAGCATCTGGCTCGCCTCCGAAACATTTTTGCCCACAAGGTTTGGCATGGTCACTTCGCGCCCATGAATCGCAATGCGCATCGCCGTGATTGCGCTCAGAAACGCCGCCGACGCCAGAATAAACGCCAGCAGCGTTATCCGGCCCAGCCATTCCAGTCTTTCTCTTAGTGTCATAACCACCAATAGCGTCCGCCTGACGCTTACCCGACTCTTCTTGGGGAGGCGGGCGCTCCCTCGCTGTTCAGCTAGAGTTTCGAATTTCAGCCCCACTCGTCAACGGTTTCTTACGCCGCGACCACCGGCTTGTTGCGCCGCGTTTGCACACTTGCAGCCGCGATGCCCCGCATCTAGCCAACTGCCGGCCCTTAATTGCATTTTACATTTGATTGTCGTATTCGAGGCCAATCAATTGGATTTTGAAAGTGCCATTTCCCGCACCACCAGAGTCACACTCTCTTTCAAGTTCCCCGGTTCTTGCTGTTCGGTAGCTGCTCAGTTTCCGAATGGCCGGCCACTCGTCCCGAACTGTCGGACGTCTTCCCTCACCGCGGTTTTTGTACGGCGTCTACGTCCTTATCGCCCTCGCCCTTGGAGAATACCGGGTTAGCGATCGTCCCGCCGATCCGAAAGGGAAACTGCAACTTACCATCCTTTAATGTGGCTCCAGACAGCCGAGCGACGGTGTTGGTCAGGAAGCTCTCCTTGGTAGTAATCTCCGCCAACCCCCGATAGTCCAACGTGTCAGAGCCTGAGACGCTGACGCTGCCAGAGCCATCCACATCGACTCCGTAACCGTCGATGTCTATTACGCGACTCGAAATCCGCTGATTGTCCAGTTCCAGGTCGGTGGTTATCAAGTTAAACGCGGAAGGATCGTTCTTGGCCGGGCCGAGATCATTGAAATGCGCCAGTTTCATCAAATTTGCGTTGAGCTTGAGGCTCGGCACCTGGCCGTTGCGCACCGTCACGTGTCCGGCTCCGTGTATTCCCGCCAGCGGGCGCAGCGAGTGCACGATTTCCCCCGCTAATTTCACGTCCCCTTCCATCTTCCCGGTCATCTTTCCACCGCCGCTGGGGAAGGCCGCCAGGAGCTGGGCCACATTGACTCCGTTCAGTCGCACAGCGGTTTTAAAGTTCACGTTCTTCCCCAACAAGTCGAAGGTGAGATCGCCCGCGGCGCTCCCGCCATAGACTTCCGCCTTAACCTCCGTGAAAAAAACGTGCCTCGCCTCTAGCCGCAATTTGGATTCCAGATTTCTTGCCTCGACCGAACCGAAGCGCAAAAGACCGGCCTTCACGGTGCCTTGGCCATCCGTTGAGGAAGACAAGGGATTGAGAATTCCCATCAAGTTCACCTGTTCCAAGTCGCAGAAAATCTCGTGGGCTTCAAAAAAGATAGGGCCCGCTGCGTCGGACGGCAATAGATTCGACGCTATCAATCGCCCTCGCTTAATTTGTACCCTCGAAATCACCCCAAGCGGAAAAATATTCTGCGAAGCCTGAGCCTGTGGATTCTCGAAATTCCACGGGCCGTCGGGATCCGAAGTCATATTCAGCACCGGGTCCTCAAGTGCGAGGGACTTGATGACTACCTGACGGTGCAGGAGTGCACCGACGCTAAGTTCAGCATCGATCCGCGCCACCTGGACGACGTAACCGCGCGGAAATATTGGAGGGTTCTTCACGCCGAAATCATCAATATGAATGGATAGAGGAAAAAAGGTGAGCGCCAGTCGCCCGATTTCGACCTGCTTTCCAGTTTTCTCCTCCAGATAGGAAACTACTTGGGGCCTGTAGCGATCCACTTTAATAAATGCGGGTCCAACGAAAATAAGCGCGAGCAAGAGTAACGCGGCGATTCCAACAATGATCAGACCGGTTCTGCGCCGGATGGCCATAGCG
>DATNLB010000622.1:0-2906 GCA_035603095.1 Candidatus Acidiferrales bacterium | reverse complement strand
GTGGGGAATGCGCGCGGCGGTGCAACTGGCAAATCAGATCGGGATGGAGCGGATCGAACGCCGCCACCGGCACATGGCGGATGCCATTTTGAAAGAAATGATGCAGCGCGGCGCGGAGTCCTGGACGTCGCCCGATCCGGCCCTGCGCTGCGCGATTGCGTCGGTCAACGTTGCGCCGATTCAGATCACGGAGATCGAAAGCTGGATGTGGACAACGAAGAAAATTCGCATCCGCGGCGGGGGACCTTCGAAGATCCGGCTGTCAACGCCGTACTACTTGTTGCAGAAGGAAGTGGAGCGGTTTCTGGCCGCGTACGATGAATACCGGCGCGAGAAAAAGCTAGCCTAAAGCGGGACTCAGTGAGCGCGGCAAGCGATTGGAGTCCATCATCGTTTCTTGACCCTGCGCGCAAGGGTCGAATACACTACTAGATTCGGGACAAGCCGATGAACAGGCTAGTGGCCTGTTCTACCGTTGCGGGTGAAAGAGACTGCCCCGCGATCGCGTACTACAAAGGGGGATTGTTTTGCCAAAGCGCACATTTCAACCGCGCCGACGCCGACGCGCCAAGACGCACGGCTTCCGCGTACGCATGAAGACGAAGGGTGGCCGCAGGGTGCTGGCGGCGCGCCGCAAGAAGGGACGCCATCGGCTCACTCCCGAATGACTCAGGGAGCCCGGCGCCCACGGCGAGTTCCAGTGCGCACGGGAATCTGTTCCCGCGCGAGGCGCGGCTGGTGCGGCGCGGAGAATTTGATGCTGTCTACCGCGCCGGAAAGCGCCGCTCGAGTTCCCACTTCACAGTTTTTTTTCGCGCCAACGAACTGCCACAGAGCCGTTTCGGCTTCAGCATCAAAAAGGCCCTAGGCGGCGCGGTAGTGCGTAATCGTATCCGGCGGCGCCTGCGCGAGGTCGTGCGCTGCCACCGGCTGGAGATACCCACAGGATGGGACATCGTCATACACCCAAAGAGTTCGGTGTCGCGCGCGCCGTTTCCAGCGCTGACGGCGGACTTGTTGCGGCTGCTGAAGAGCGTGTGATGCATTCCTCTGCTGAACCGCCCGTAACCTCGCCGGATTCGTCCCTTGGCGCCGCACCAGCGGGCGGGGCAAGCCCCGCCCCTACACAGGCCAAAGCGATTCGAAGCGAAGAACGATCCATTCCTGTGCGCGTGGCGCTGCTCGCGCTGCGGTTCTACAAAACGTATTTGTCGATCTTGTTCGCAGGAAGTTGCCGATTCGAACCGACGTGTTCGCGGTATGCCTACGAGGCCATTGAACGGTTTGGGATGGCGCGCGGCGTTTGGCTTGGACTGAAACGGCTACTGCGCTGCCATCCGCTCTCGCGCAAATTTGGTTACGACCCGGTTCCGGAGAAATGGGAAGAGATGCCAACAAGTTCCGCCGCAGAGAAAGTTCTGAAGACTGAGGCGCATTCGTGAGCGCGCCGGGACAAAAGGACAGGTTCACGCCGGAGCTGCGGATTCTCGTGGCCTCACTGTTGTCGTTTGCGGTGATCATCCTCTGGGCGAAGTTTTTCGGGCCGAAGCCGCCCGTCCAGCCAACACAAGCCAACCGGCCGGCGCAGACCGCTCCGGCCACACCAGGTCCGGCGACGTCACCGGTGGCGAATCCATCGCAAGCCGCTGCGACGCCGGCAACAATGGCCCCTGCGACAGCGGCGAGCGTTACAGTGAAGAGTGATTCGGAGGAACGCACGGTCGTCGTCGAAAACAGCCTCTACCGTGTGGAAATTTCGAACCGCGGCGCGGTGGTGAAGAGCTGGCAGCTCAAGCATTATAAAGATGACGCGAAGCCGCAGCGCGTTCTTGACGTTGTGCACCCGGACGCATCGCAACAAACAGGCGGCTGGCCCTTTTCGCTGCTGCTCGATGATGAGCAGTCGCAAAACGCGGCGAACGGCGGACTTTATCAGCTCGCCTCCCCCGCGACCGCGCTCGAAGCACCGGCCGATGTTGAACTGACATGGAGTGATGGCCACCTGGAAGTCACCAAACATTTCCGTTTTGATCATACTTATGTGATTCGTGTAGAAACCTCCGCCAAGTTGAACGGCAAGCCACTCACCGCGGGGCTCGGATGGCTCGGCGGCTTCGGCGATTTGACGGTGACAAACCCTGCACCGGTGGAAACGGTTTCGACGTACTACAGTGAGGGTGGCAAGATTACGAATTTCGCCCACAAGAAGCTGGAAGGACTCGATAAGTGGGGCCCAGGTCTTTGGCAGGGTGGGAAAGATTTCGTTGGCGTTGAGGACCGTTACTTCACCGCCGCGTTTCTCCCCGCAAACGGCGCCGCGCCGGGCACGCTGGAGACGCGCTATTGGAAATCTTGGCGGACCGTGAAAGTGAATGGTCAAGATACCGCGGAGCCCGTGCCCCAAGTGGCTGCGGCAACATCGACGCAGCCGCTGGCCTTGCGCGTCTACGTCGGTCCGAAAGACTACGACGACTTGAAGAAGATGAACCCGCCGCTGCACGGGCTCATCAATTTCGGCTGGCTGGAATTTATTGCCGAGCCGCTCTTTCACGGGCTGAAGTGGCTGCACAACTACATCGCCAATTGGGGATGGGCCATCGTTCTCCTTACGCTAGTGATCAATATGCTCCTCTTTCCGCTGCGCATCTCGAGCTACAAGACAACCTTGAAAATGCAGCGCGTGGCACCGGAAATCAAAGCGATTCAGGAAAAATACAAGAAATACTCGATGCGTGATCCGCGCAAAGCGGAGATGAACAAGGAGGTCATGGCAGTCTACAGCCGCGAGGGCATCAACCCCATGGGCGGCTGCTTCCAGATGTTCCTGCAAATGCCGGTGTGGTTCGGCTTGAACACGGCTCTGCGTTATGCCATCGAGATGCGTCACGCGACTTGGCTGTGGATCA
>DATNLB010000764.1:0-3516 GCA_035603095.1 Candidatus Acidiferrales bacterium | reverse complement strand
CAGAGGTTCCGGTGACCCTGTGGTTCCAGCGGGGCCCTTAAAATGGCTTTCAAAGCCATTCCGTTTTGCTATGTCCGCACTTGAAAGGAATCTAATGAATCAAACGTAGTAGTAGGTATGAAGCCCGGTGTTCGTCTGCGGCGCGCGGTATGGTGCGCGGTCATTTTTCTGGCGTTTATCGGAGTTGCCGTCGCGGCGCGGAGGATGGCTCATCTAGTGCCTATCGTGGTCAGAGGCTATCATGCACCCGCTGTCCCATCCAATCCTGTAGCCGCGCGGTTCGCCAAGCTGGATGATTTGTTCGCGCACTATCCGATCCTGACTCTCGTTCATATCGTGCCTGGCTTGCTTTTTATGGTTCTGGGTCCATTGCAGTTCAGTTCAACCATTCGGGCGCGCCACCTCCAATGGCACCGCTGGAGTGGCCGCATTTTTGTGAGTTGCGGCGTGGTGATCGGAATTTCGGCGCTGGTGATGAGCTTGGGCATGCCGGCTATTGGTGGAATAAATCAGGCCGCGGCGACGACACTGTTCGCCGCGTTCTTTCTATTCGCGCTGTGCAAGGCGTTTTGGCATATCCGGCGGCGGGAAATCGCGCTGCACCGCGAGTGGATGATTCGCGCCTTTTCTGTCGGGCTTGCCGTGGCTACCATCCGCCCCATCATTGGAATGTTTTTTGCGACGAGCCGCTTTTCAGGCTTGGCACCGCAAGAATTCTTCGGCATCGCATTCTGGATCGGCTTTGTGCTGCACCTCATCGCGGCAGAAGCATGGATTCATGCGACGCTGCCGGGGCAGACGGCGGTTGGCGTTCACGAATAATTTAAGAATTTCGCTGCGCCAACAGGTTTGATAGCTGATTAGCGGGGCAACCGCAAATCGGCACCCGGCCCGCAAGGGAATGAGTAGCGACGGAAGTAACAATTGCAGTCGCTTGCGCCAAGCTATGGCGCAGCATGCGCCCTTATAAAGGCGAAGAGGGAGACAAAGATAAGAGGGCGCGGGCGAGTTTGCGTTTTTGCGCGAGCGTTTTCATCACGGTCGGGAGAATCGCAACTTTCATGCCGAGTGCGGAGATCGCGGCGGATTGCGATTTGTCCGCGGGATCTATCACGAAGGCGCCGGTGAAGTCGGCGTAGAGTTTGGCGACGCCCGAGGCGGTCGGCTCATGGCCGAGTTGGGCGAGCATTTTGTCGGAAGGGCCCTTCAGCGATTTGCCGCCGACAATGGGACAGACGGCGCACACTTTTTCTTTGTGAGTTCGTACTTGTTCACGAATTCCCGGCACGGCCAGAATCGGGCCGATGCTGATCAGCGGATTGCTAGGGCAGATGATGACGCGGTCCGCATCACGAATGGCTTCGAGGACGCCCGGAGCGGGCCGCGCGGATGCCGCACCGGTGAAGCGGATGCCGCGCACGACCGGCTCGGTGCGGCGCTTCACCAGGTATTCCTGAAAATGCAGCGGGCCCTCATTCGAATCGATCATTGTCGGAATGGGGTCGTCGGACATTGGGAGGATGCGGGATTTCACGCGCAGGGCCGTTCGAATCGAATCCGCGGCCTGGGACAACGTCTTTCCCTCGGCAAGCATGTCGGTGCGATGGATGTGCGTGGCGAGGTCGCGGTCGCCCAGGTTGAACCAATTGGCGCGCCCGTAGCCGGCGAGGCGTTTCAGGGCATGAAACGTTTCCCCGCGAATGCCCCAGCCTTTTGCGGAATCGACGATGCCCGCCAGGGTGTAAGTAACGATGTCGAGGTCCGGCGAAATCTTCAAGCCGTGGAGAACGATGTCGTCGCCGGTGTTGACGATGATGGTCAACAAGCTCGGGTCCATCACTTCGTAAAAACCGAGAAGGAGTTTTGAAGCGCCAACGCCGCCGGCGAGCGCGGTGATTTTGAGTTTCTTGGCTGAAGGCATGGAAAGTCAGATGCGGGCCGCAAGGCCAGTGCTACACGCAAATCCGTCCGTGCCGGATAGGGCTGCAACCCGATCGCGGACGCGCGGCGAAAGAAATCCGTGTCGATTGACAAACTCCGGATAGAGCGCCAGGCGTTCGCGCAAAACGAAGCCGCGGGACTCGGTCTCGGCTTGCAGCCGCGCGATCTGGGGCCAGGCCGCTTCGGGATTGATGAAATCCTTGGTGACGGGGGAAATGCCGCCCCAATCGTTGATGCCCGCTTCGAGCAAACGAGGGAAATCGCCGTAGCTCAGGTTCGGCGGGGCTTGGACGTTCACGTGCGGGCCGAGGATCAGGCGCGCGATGGCAATGGTGCGCAGCATATCTTCGAGAGACGGCTCCGGGTGCGTAGCCATGGGGATTTCCGGCTTAGCGCGGAAATTCTGAATGATGACTTCCTGGATGTGGGCGTATTTTTCGTGGAGCGCTCGAATCGCAAAGAGAGAGTCGATGCGTTCCTCCATGGTCTCGCCGATGCCAATCAAAATTCCCGTGGTGAGGGCGATGGAGAGCTTCCCCGCTTCTTCGATGGTGCGGAGACGCAGCGCGGGGACCTTGTCTGGAGCTTTCGCATGAGGCAAACCATCGCGCATCAGGCGCGGGCTGATGTTTTCCAGCATCAGGCCGACGCTGGCGTTCGAATCTTTCAGACGGGCGAGCGCGGCACGGTCCATGACGCCGGGATTGGCATGCGGGAGCAAGCCGGTTTTTTCCAGAACGAGTTCGCACATCGCGGCGAGATAGTCGAGCGTGCGCGTAAAACCCCGTTTGCTCAGGAATTCGCTGGCCTCGGGAAAGATCCGTTCGGGTTGATCGCCGAGGCTGAAAAGAGCTTCCTTGCAGCCCGCTCGGCGGCCGCGTTCTGCAAGCGCGAGGACTTCATCCGGTGTCATGAAGTGAGCGCCGGGCTGACCCGGATCCTTGCGAAAAGTGCAGTAGCTGCAATAGTCGCGGCAAAGGGTGGTGAGAGGGATGAAGACTTTTTTTGAGAAGCTGACCACATTTCCCTTCCCGGCGGCGCGGATTTCCGTAGCAGCGGCCAGCAGGGCTGGCAAGGGAGCTTGCTCCGCAAAGAGAAGGGCAGTTTCGCGGCCGACAAAGCCGCCCTCGCGTGCACGAGCCAGGGACTCATCGACTTCGGGATTCATGGCGGGGTGAACAGGAGGGTCGTGGGGCTGAATGGTCATGGTCTTCGTGGCAGAGCTTGACAGAAAGAATTTAACACAGAGGGCACAGAGAACGCAGAGGCCGCAGAGAAAGGGAGATTAGCGGAATAAATCCTCGGCGGCGGGACGGATGATGCGGGCCGCCGGCTCGGACGCGGGTTTGTAGCGATAACCACGAATGAGAACAACAGGGAAGCCTTCCGATTTGCCCATCAAGAGGCCGGCAGCAGCGGCGAGTTCGTCGGCCACTGCGAGAATCGTTGCAGTCAGAGGCTTTCCTTGACGGTCGGGCGAACCGCGCAAATCGAGGAGGACCGGAACGCCTGAAGCGCCGATGGCGACGTTCGTCAGTCCAAGGCGCCAGGGGCGGCCGAAGGTGTCGCTGATGA
>DATNLB010000726.1:0-4457 GCA_035603095.1 Candidatus Acidiferrales bacterium | reverse complement strand
AATTACGTGCTGCTCTTCGTCGGCTGGGAGGGTGTAGGGCTCTCGAGCTACTTGCTCATCGGTTTTTACTTCTTGAGGAAATCGGCTGCGGATGCGGGAAAGAAAGCGTTCATCGTCAATCGCATCGGCGATTTTGGATTCATGCTGGGAATGTTTTTGTTGTTCCGCGCGTTCCATACGCTGGATTTTCAAGCCATCTTCACGAGTACCACGCTGCAAGGCTGGCCCGTTGAATTGAGCGGGCATCTTGGCACTTTGACGTTTGCGTGTTTGCTGATTTTCATGGGCGCTTGCGGTAAATCGGCGCAGTTGCCGCTGTACGTCTGGCTGCCAGACGCCATGGAAGGGCCGACGCCGGTCAGCGCATTGATTCACGCGGCGACGATGGTGACGGCGGGCGTGTATGTTGTGGCGCGCTCGCACGCTCTTTTTTCGCATGCGCCGACGGCGATGCTGGTGGTCGCGATCGTGGGTTGCGCCACCGCGTTCTTTGCAGCGACCATCGGTTTGGTGCAGACGGACATCAAAAAAGTTCTCGCGTATTCCACGGTCAGCCAGTTGGGTTACATGTTTCTCGCCTGCGGCGTTGGCGCGTTCTCCGCTGGCATTTTTCATTTGATGACGCATGCATTCTTCAAAGCGCTTCTCTTCCTCGCGGCGGGCAGCGTGATTCACGCCATGGGCGGCGAGCAGGACATGAGCCGCATGGGCGGGCTGAGTAAGAAGATTCGCTGGACCTTTGGGACCATGTTGATCGCCACCTTCGCTATCACCGGCATCCCCTTCTTCGCGGGATTTTTCTCCAAGGATGCCATCCTCTTCGCCGCTTTCCAGAGCCAAGCCGGTGGAACCATTCTTTACGCGTTCGGTTTGCTGACGGCGCTGCTTACGGCGTTCTACATGTTCCGGCTGATTTTTCTGACCTTCGGTGGCAAGCCGCGCTTTGACGAACATAAGGTACACGTTCATGAATCGCCATGGAGCATGCTCGGGCCACTCGTTGTACTTGCGGTGCTCTCCACTGTCGGCGGCTGGGTCGCTCTGCCGGCTTTGTTCCAAGGACCCGACTATTTCGCAAATTTTCTCGGGCCAGTCTTTGCCGGACATGAAACTGCGGAGGCAGCCGGCGAAATCGCCGCTCATCAACTTGAATTGATTCTAGCGGGTGTAGCCGTGGGGGCGGCGCTCATTGGCCTTGCGGTTGCCTATTGGCTGTATCTCAAGAGACCCGGGAAGGCGGACGGACTGGCGCACTCGCTGAAGCCCGTTTACACCACTTTGCTGAACAAGTATTACGTCGACGAGTTGTACGCAGCGATGATCGTCAAGCCGCTGCTTTGGATTTCGACAAATGTGCTATGGAAAACAGCCGATGTGGCCGGCATCGACGGAGCAGTGAATGGGATCGCAGACGGTGCCAGGGCCATCGGCGACGGTGTCCGCCACACGCAATCCGGGAACACCCGCAGCTACGCGGTGTGGGTGGTCGTGGGAGCGCTGGTGGTGATGGCGGTCATCTTCTTCTGGCCGTTCGGCGGAAAACCGGTTCTCGGGATGTTGCGCTGATGCTGCCCGGCGGACATTTGCTTTCCGTGCTGATCTTCTTCCCCGCCGTGGGAGCGCTGGCGCTCTTGCTGCTGCGCGGTGACGACCACAAATTCATCCGGATTATCGCGCTGATCGTTTCCCTGGCCGAATTTCTTTTCTCGCTCTTGGTGATTCCGAAGGTGCCAATCGGTGCCCCCGGATATCACCTTGAAGAATTCGCCAAGTGGATCAGCCAGCCTCCGATCAATTACCACCTGGGCGTTGATGGAATCAGTTTGTTCCTCGTCATTCTGACGACGTTCCTGACGCCCATCTCTGTCCTGGCGTCGTGGAATAGCATCGCGCACCGTGTCAAAGAGTTTTTCGTGATGCTGCTGATGCTGGAAGTCGGCGTCGTGGGCGTGTTCCTCTCACTGGATCTTTTCCTCTTCTTTCTCTTCTGGGAAGTGATGCTGATTCCGATGGCCTTGCTGATCGGCATTTGGGGTCACGAGCGTCGCGTCTACGCCGCAGTCAAATTCATCCTGTACACCATGGCGGGCTCGATCTTCATGCTGATCGGCATCATTTGGCTCTACAACGCCACGGGCACATTCGACCTGACCGCGATTCAAGCGCTGCTCCGCACTCCAGCCTCGCAAGGCGGCCTTGAGCTTTCGTCAACGACCGAGATGCTGCTTTTCCTGGCCTTCTTTGTCGCGTTTGCGATCAAAGTTCCGCTTTTCCCGTTGCACACCTGGTTGCCGGACGCTCACGTGGAAGCGCCGACGGCCGGCTCGGTGATGCTGGCGGGCGTGCTGCTGAAGATGGGCACTTACGGCATGATCCGCTTTTGCCTGCCGCTCTTTCCAGAGGCTTCGCGCCGCGCCGCAGGCTGGGTGGCCGCACTGGCGATCATCGGGATCATTTACGGCGCGCTGGTAGCGATGGTGCAGCCGAATCTGAAGAAGCTAGTCGCGTATTCGTCGGTCAGCCACCTGGGCTTCGTGGTGCTCGGCATTTTCGCGTTTCATAACATTTCCATGCAGGGCGCGGTTTACCAGATGCTGGCGCACGGTATCTCCACGGGCGCGCTCTTCTTGCTCGTGGGCATGCTGTACGACCGGCGGCATACGTTTGAAATCAGCGAGTACGGCGGGCTGGCCACGCCGATGCCGAAGCTGGCGGCGTTCTTCCTGTTTGTCGCACTCTCATCGCTGGGCCTGCCGATGCTCAATGGTTTTGTCGGTGAATACCTGGTCCTGCTGGGCACGTACCAGCGGCACTGGCAATGGGCTTCGTGGGCCGCGCTCGGCGTGATCCTCTCCGCCTGCTACCTGCTGTGGTCCTATCAGCGGGTGTTCTTCGGCGAGATCACGCGGGAGAAAAACCGCACGCTCCCCGATGCCTCAGCGCGCGAAAAATGGATTCTCGCGACTATGGCGGTCGTCACGCTGTGGATGGGTATTGGCTCGACGTTCATCACCGCCCGGACGGCCGCTGCCGCGCAAAACGTGATTGATCAAGTTGAACCACAGCGGCCCTATGAGGCCGTGGCGCCGAACGTGCCCACGCCGGGTGAGGCCACGCCGCAGGCCAAGCGAGATTCCTCAAGCACAGCGAAGGCCATCTTGAGTGAAAGGCTGGGAATCCACTAAATGCTTCCCCGCACCATAGACATTTATCGCGTGCTTCCGGAAATGGTGTGGTGCGGCTTCGGCGTGCTGGTGATGCTAATGCAGCCGTTCGTGCGCAGCCGGCACTTTTTTACGTTTCTTGCGCTGGTCGGCACGCTGACGGGAACGGCTGCATCCGTGACCACGGCAATGCATGCGGGGCCGGGCTTCGGCGGACTCGTGCAGTCCGATTCCTTTAGTTTTTTCTTCCGGCTGCTCGTGGGCACGGTGGCGTTTCTGGTCGCGCTGGCAGCGGGGCCATACCTCGAACGGGAACGGCTTCCTTTTGCGGAATTTTACGCTCTGCTGCTTTTTGCAACTGCGGGCATGGGCGTGCTTGCTTCAGCGCAGGAGTTGCTCACGGCATTCATCGGTTTGGAGATGAGTTCGATCTCCAGCTACATCCTCGCGGGATACCGCCGCGATTCGCTGAAGTCGACGGAATCGGCGATGAAGTATTTCCTGCTCGGCTCGTTCGCGACGGCATTCTTTCTCTACGGGATCGCGCTGGTATACGGCTCGAGCGGAACGACGATGCTGACCAAAATGGGATCCGAGGAGCTCCTCCATAGCACGCTTTTCGAGCTTGGGCTGGCGATGATCCTGATCGGGCTGGGCTTCAAGGTGGCCGCGGCGCCGTTCCAGGTGTGGACGCCGGACGTGTACGAGGGCGCGCCAACTCCGGTCACTGCCCTGTTTTCCGCAGGACCAAAGGCTGCGGCGTTCGCATTGTTGCTGCGCATCTTTGCGACGGTTCCCGCCGCCACGCACTTCTGGTTCTGGGCGTTCTGGGCGCTCGCGGCGCTTACGATGTTCGCCGGGAATCTGGGCGCGCTGGTGCAGACGAACGTCAAGCGGCTCCTGGCATATAGCTCCATCGCGCACGCGGGGTACATCCTGGTGGCTTTCGCTGCAGTCACTTCCATGGCGCAGGGCGAAGGCGGCTCTGCCAACGCGGGGCCGGCATATGCGGCGGTGCTCTTTTATCTGCTCAGCTACGCCCTGGTGAAGCTGGGTGCGTTCACGATCGTTTCGCAGCTGGGTGGCACGGGCGAAAAACATCTCTCGCTGGACGACTATGCGGGACTCTCCCAGCGGCAGCCCTTTGTGGCGGCCGCGTTGAGCGTCTACCTGCTATCGCTCCTTGGGTTGCCGGTTACGGCAGGATTTTTCGGGAAGTTCTACATCTTCAAGGCGGCCGTGAATTCGCACCTGTTGTGGCTCGCGGTGCTGATGGCCATTAATAGCATCATC
>DATNLB010000699.1:0-9468 GCA_035603095.1 Candidatus Acidiferrales bacterium | reverse complement strand
ATCGACCTGCGGGGGGAGGGGAAGCTGGACAAGAATGCCGTCGACGTCGTTGTCGCGATTCAGGTCTTCGACGACGGCGAGCAGGTCGAGGGTGGTCACGGTGGCCGGCGGCGTGAGGAGCGCGCTGGAGAGACCGAGCTGTTGGCAAGCCGCGATTTTGCTCTTAACGTAGAGCTGCGAGGCGGGATTTTCTCCGGCGAGGACCGCCGCGAGGCCGGGGCGGACGCCGGCCGCGGTGAGCAGCCGGACTTCGTCACTCAGCTCGGCGAATATCTGGTCGCGGATTTTCTGGCCATCCAGGGTGCGTGCGGTCATTCCTGGCTCGCTTTCTTGGCTGAAGCGCAGCAAAACCGATGATAGCACACGGGTGCGGGCAGACTTGCCTCCACGCCTTACCTGTCGGGTACGCTTTGAACTCGACGGCAAGAGCGGGCGAGCCGACCACCGGGACACCTGAGTCATTGCGAAGAATCGGGCTCTAGTTGTCTTTCGCAAATTTACCCAACTGGCATATGCCCGGAAGCAGTTTGATGGTGTCAGCCATCCAAGGTTGCCGAATGGCCGGGGAGACGGAGGCTGCATGAAACTGGAGACCGTTCGTGAGAAGCAATTAGATGCTTATCTCGCGAAAGAGGACGCCAAGGATGATCAGAAGCTGAGGCTGGTACTCAAGGGCAATCCGAAACACCTCCAAGTCTATCGAGTGCCGATCAGATACCTGATTTACAACATCCGAAACGGTCGGTTTGCGGCTGAGCTTCTCGCCAAGGAAGGCGAGCTGAAACGCAAACTCGACCCAGGGAGGGGCGGGGCAAGCCCCGCCCCTACGGAGACGAGGAAACGAGGCCTGAATGCTGATGGCTGGAAGAGGCAATCCCTTAGCGTGAGCCCAGGCGCGTCATTCGTAACGCAACGCAACGATTGGATCTACCTTCATGGCGCGGCGCGCCGGAATGTAGCATGCGAATAGTGCGACCAAGATCAGCAGCACGGCCACGGCGGCAAACGTCACCGGGTCGTGCGCGGTCACTCCAAACAACAGGCTCGTCATCAGGCGTGCCAATGCGAAAGCAGCTGCCACTCCGATACAGACGCCCAGCAGGGCCAGCTTTGCGCCCTGCGTTAGAACCATGCTCACTACGTCTCCGCTCTGCGCCCCAAGCGCCAAACGAATTCCAATTTCGCGTTTCCGTTGCGACACGGTGTACGAGATCACGCCATAGATGCCGATGAGCCCCAGGGCCAGCGCCATCGTCCCCGCGATCCCCAGCATCACCAGCGTGAAGGAAGTTCGCGCGACCGATTTGTCATACACTTCCTGCATAGTGCGCACGGACGCCAGCGGTAGATTCGAATTCACAGACCAAACACCTTGCCGAACTTCATTCAGAAAACCAGTCGTCCCCGCACGATCGCTTCGAATCAGAAACGTCTCCGTCCGCATCGTCTCTGCAGCCTTAGCCCCAAATAGATACTCCATCATCGGAGGCCAATACACGATTGCCGGGGCCTTCTCCTGCACGCCTCGCTCACGAACGTCCTGTATGACGCCGATCACTTCATGCCACGGCATCGCCGAAAACTCCCGCAATTGTTTGCCAATGGCCGCCGACGGCGAGCCCCAAATCTCGCGGGCCAAATTCTCTGAAATCATCACCACAGGCCGGAGCCCGTACACTTCATTCCACGTGAATTCTCGCCCGGCAATCAAACGGGTCCCCGCCGTTCGCAAAGAGCCAGGAGAAATATGCTTGTACAATCGCAGCGGTGGCATCACGCCGTCGGGATATGTCTTGTCCTGGGCGAAGATGCAGTCCCATTCCGAATCGAATCCTTCCATCGGCATTTCGCTTACGAAACCCGCAGAATTCACTCCAGGAATCGCCGACAACTTATCGAGAATTTCGTTCTGTGTCCGCGCGACACGATCCGCCTCAGGGATCAGCAAACCTGGAATAGAAATTCTCATCACCTGCAAGTGCCGTCCGTCCGTAAACCCCGGCTCAACCGTTCGCAGAGCCTCGAACGTGCGAATCATTAATCCGGCGCTCACCAGCAGCACCAGCGCCATCGCCACCTGACTCACCACGAGGAGATTCCGAGCGCGGTGCCGTCCCCTGCTGGCGCTGATCGTCCGCCCCGCGCTGCGCAACTCCAGCGAAGCTCGGGGCCTCGCGTATTTAAACGCCGGAATCAGTCCAAATAGCAGCCACGAGAGCACCGAAATTACAAGAGTGAATCCCAGTGTCCGCGCGTCAATCGAAATCTCGCTCAACCGCGGCAAATTCGCAGGACCTAAATCCGTCAGAAATCGCACTCCGGCGTAAGCCAAGCTCATGCCGGCCGCTCCGCCCATCAGCCCCAGCATCACGCTCTCCACCAGCAGTCCCCCCACGATGCGTCCCCAGCCCGCACCCAGCGCCGCGCGCACAGCCAGTTCCTGCTGCCGCGACTCCACCCTTACCAGCAACAAATTCGTCACATTCGCGCACGCAATCAACATCACCAACCCAATCGTTCCCATCACCACCCACAGCACTTCGCTCACGTTGCCAATCACTTCCCGCTTCAACGGCCGGATCATCGGGGTAATCTTCCAGGTCTCATAAGAATGGGGGTTCGTCCCCGGCCCGTTCGACCAGGAATCCATCCATATCGGCAGCATGCGCGTTATATCCGCATTGGCTTCTGCAATCGTCGCGCCAAGTTTGAGCCGTGCGATTCCGTGATATCCGAATCCCGCCAGGATCAACTTCCCGCGGTCGAATGCCAGCGGAAGGATTACGTCGAAATCTGTGTCAACGAACCGGAATCCTTGCGGCATAACGCCGACTATTTCCCGGGACCGCGAATCAACCAGAACGTTGCGTCCAACGGCCGCGCGGTCTCCTCCAAACCGCCGCTGCCAATACCCATAGCTCAGCATCACGCGTTCCGGGCCGCGCGGAATTTGGTCCGCGTGCGCGAGCCAACGGCCGACCGTGGGTGGAACCCCGAGCGTCTCTAGCACGCCGTCGCTGACTTCAACCGTGCGCACTTGTTCCGGCTCGGCCAGGCCTGTGACATTCGCCGTTCCAAGTATCCACGCGCCCAAAGTCTGAAACGTCCGGTTTTGCTCCGCATACGTGAAATACATGGAGGGCGAGAGAAACAGACCATTCTCGAAATCGGCCAGCCCTGGCGCGCCCGGCGCGATTTGGTGGAGCGAAACCAATTCCTCCGCCTTTGGATAATTGAGTGGCTTCAAGAGCACGCTATTTACAACGCTGAAGACTGCAGCATTAGCCCCGATTCCAATGGCGATCGTCAACAAGCCAACGACGGTGAAAACCGGGTTGCGGCCCAGCATCCGCAGGCCATAACGAACATCCGCAACAAGGTTTTCAATCGACGGCCAGCGCCAGACTGCGCGGCTGTCCTCTTCAAGTAAAGTTACATTGCCAAATTCGCGGCGAGCGGCGGCGGCAGCTTCTTTTCTGGGCATGCCGCCGGCAACGAGTTCCTCGATCTTTTCTTCGAGGTGTTCGTGAATCTCTGCGGAGAGATCGTTGTACAGGCGGCGACGAGAAAACAGTTGTTTAAACCAATTCATGTTCACTCCGTGCTAGAACAAGGGCAATCCCCTCGAACATTCGTTCAGAGCGGTCATTCGTAACGCAACGCGACAATGGGATCGACGCGCATGGCACGCCGCGTGGGAACGTAACACGCCAACGAGGTGACCGCAGCCATCACCAGGGCAACGCCTAAATACGTAAGGGGATCCAGAGGGCTGACGCCATAAAGTTCGCTGGACATCAAGCGCGTAGCCAGAAATGCGCCGGTCAGCCCGACGGCAATCCCAGCGAATGAGAATCTTGCTCCTTCCTTCATCACCAGATACAAGACGTCAGCGCGCTGGGCACCTAGCGCGATGCGGACGCCAATCTCACGAGTGCGTTGCGAGACCAGAAAAGAGAGAACACCATAAATGCCGATAATGCCCAGCAGCAATGCCAAGCCAGCAAAGGCAACAAAGAGTGAGGTCGTGGATGCCGGAGCGGAGACAGCTTCTGAAACAACCGCGCCCATGGTCCTGACTTCGCTGACGGGAACTTCGTGGTTCAGAGCGGCGACGCTGTCGCGCAGCATTGCCGCGATTTGTGAGTCATCCGAGGCGGTCCGGATGGCTATGGTCATCTCTGAAGGTACGCGTCTATCTTCGAGAGTGGCGGTGGGATTGTACGGCACGTAAGCCGTGCCGTCGATCCAACGGGGGCTGTTTCTCTGGAGATCGTAGGCGCGAACATCAGAAATGACACCCACAATCGTGCGCCAGGTTTTGTCGTCCAGGAGTCTAATATGCTTCCCCAGGGCGTTTTGATTCGGCCAAAACCGGCGCGCGGTTTCCGCGGTTACCACTGCCACGCGAGTCCCCGAGACATCGGCATCGCTGAACCCTCTGCCCGACAAAAGAGGGATGCCCATCACGCGAAAGTAACCGGGAGTCACGATGTTGAGCCAGAAAAGTGGGGCGGTGTCACCTGAAGGATCGACGTAGCCCTCAACCTCGAGAGAGCGCTTCGACACCCTTCCTCCAAGCGGAAGAGTATTCACCAATGCGGCGCCACTAACCCCTGGAAAGGACTGCAGCTGATCAAGAACATTGCCATAGAAAGTCAGGCACCGGATCGAATCGTTGCAGAACGATTCATTGGGCGTGATGCGCGCGGTCAGGACGTGCTCGGAACGAAAGCCCGGATTCACGTGCGACAGGGCCCAGAAGCTTCGGATCATCAGTCCTGCGGCAATAACCAGGAGCACGGCAAGTGCGATTTCGCCAACTACGAGACCGCCGCGCAGCCGCTGGGACACGGAACTTGCCGCGCCCCGGCCAGCGGATTTGAGAGATTCCGTAAGAGCGGCACGCGAAATCTGCAGCGCTGGAGCAAGGCCAACGACAAGCCCAGTTAAGATCGCCAAGCCTCCCGTAAAAACAAGCACGCGCCAATCCATGCGCACGTCCATCAAGCGCGGTGTGTCTGCGGGAAGCAGCGCCTTGAGCAAGGAGAGCCCCTCCATTGCAAAAACCAGTCCAAGCAATCCACCCAGGGACGCCAGCAGCAGACTTTCGGTAAGAAGTTGTCTCAGGATTCTCTGGCGCCCCGCGCCCATCGCAGAACGAATGGCGACTTCCTTTTCGCGCGTGGCGGCGCGGGAAAGTATTAAATTGGCGACGTTGGTGCAGGCGATCAGGAGAACCAGCGCGACAGCCGCTAAGAGCAGGAGCAGCCGCACTCGCACGTCGGCGACCATGCCATTCTGCAACGGGACGACACTGACGCCGGCGTTCCAGCTTGCGGGCATCGGCCAGGGGAACAAAGCGCTCGCGTGAGACTGAAACATGCGAATTTCGGCTCGTGCTTGCTGAAGCGTTGCATCAGGACAAAGGCGCCCAATCACCGGCATGAAGTCACCTGCCCAGTAGTGGAAGATGCTTCGTGGATCGTTATGCAGCGGGATCCATATTTGCGTTTTGGTGGACGGGAACCGGAAGTCGGCCGGCATAACTCCTATCACTTGCCGGCTTACCCCTTCGAGCTCGATCGAGCGGCCAATCATCGTGGCGTCGCTCCCGAAGCGCTGCTGCCAGAGTGCATGGCTCAAAATCACGTAGCCGTCCTGGCCAGGAGCATCCTCGCCTTGATCAAATATTCGCCCCAGTTCTGGGTGCGCACCGAGGATCGAAAACAGTTCGGCGGACACCAAGGTGCCCGTTAGACGCAGGGCCTCGCCACGGCCGGTCAGATTGAAGTCGTGGCCCTCGGCGTAGGCAGCCACGTCCATCGTGTGCATCTGCTCGCGCATGGCGACCAACGCACCTTGCGGATACGCGCCGGTTACGCTGACCAGCCGCTCGGCCTTGGGATACGGAAGCGAAACCAGCAGAATCCCATTCACGAGACTGAAAATTGCGGTGTTGGCGCCGATGCCCAAAGCCAGCGTGAGTACGGCAATCGCAGTGAACGCCGAAGATTTGCGCAACGTACGCGCACCAAAGCGAACATCCATGAGAAATTCTTCCAAGGACGGCCATTTCCAAACTGCGCGGCTGTCCTCCTGCACAAGAGTTAAATTCCCAAATTCGCGGCGAGCGGCGGCGGCAGCTTCCTTTCTGGACATGCCACTGGCAACGAGTTCCTCGATCTTTTCGTCGAGGTGTTCCTGAATCTCTTCAGAAAGATCGTCGTAAAGGCGGCGGCGGGAAAACATCTGCTTTATCCAGTTCATGATTCACCCCGTGCCAAGACGCGTGTGATGCCTTCGAGCATTCTTTCGAAGCTGGAGACCTGCCGCTGCAGATGCTGCGCGCCTGCCGCCGTCAACTTGTAAATGCGAACGCGGCGGTTGGTTGAAGAAACGGCCCATTCCGCCTTCACCAACTCTTCCTTGAGAAGGCGCTGAAGAGCGGGGTAAAGCGAGCCTTCTTCGATCTGGAGCAAGTCGTTGGAGGTACGCTTGATGTGCTGTACGAGGGCGTAGCCATGCAGGGGCTGGCGCTTCAACGTTCGGAGAATCATCATCTCCAAGGCGCCGGGGAAAAGGTCTCGCTGTTCGCGTTTTTTCATGAGTGGGAGTCTGCTCCAGGCCTAAGGTCATAGACCATTTGAAACAAGGCCTAGAGCAAAATAGTCTAATCGATATTTACAGTCAAGAGCTATTTTTGAGCGACTGTCAAGATGCAATTGAATTTGTGGCATCGAGCGGGTTGAACCGGAATGCGCAACTCTTGACAGGCGATTTGGGCGAAAGGAGAGAACTGGAGAAGAAGGCGAAGGCGGAGGGCGGCTGCGGTGCTGCGGTCAGGGATTTGCCGCTTTCTATTGCATTAATGCTCTGTTAGCATCCCGCTGACTTAACCGAGGAGGTGGGCATGGCAACCGTCAAGCGGGTCGCTCCGGGGTCAGCATTCAAAATAGGTCTCGTTATGTACGCCATGCTGGGACTCGTGCTGGGGATATTCATGGCGTTCATTTCCATGCTTGCGGGAAGTCTGGGAGCGCTGGGCGAATCCGCTGCGCCAGGTGCGAAGCTTCTTGGCTTTGGCATGGGATTCGGAGCGATCATTCTCTTTCCCATAGGTTACGGCATCATCGGCGGAATTTTCGCCGCCATCGGCGCCGCTATCTACAATCTGGTCGCAGGCTGGGTAGGCGGGCTCGAAGTGGATATCAGTTAGCCGCAGCTATTCTCAACTCTCTCGGAATTTTCGCGTTGCCATCTTTCGTCCCGCGTAGTGCTTCCATACGTTCGTGGCATCCAAGATTTGTAAGACTGATTCGCAATTGTGTGGGTAGTGACGCCAGTCAGAAAGGGACCCGTAAAGATGGCATTGTTTGGCGATTTGGGCGACCGAAGAGAGCTGGAGAAAAAGGCGAAGGCCGAGGGGCGGCTGCCGCCGGGGCAGTCTCTGACGCTGAAATGGCCGGTGCTGCACTACGGCAGCGTGCCGGTGTTCGATGCGGCGAAGTGGGACTTCAAGATTTCGGGGCTGGTGGAAGAGCCGGTGCGACTGACTTGGGAGGAGTTTCGCGCGCTGCCGCAGACGGAGGTGACATCGGATTTTCATTGCGTGACGCGCTGGAGCCGGCTGGATAACCGGTGGAAGGGCGTGCTGTTTACGGATGTGATGAAGGTGGTGAAGATGAAGCCAGGGGCGCAGTTCGCGCTGGTGCTGGCAGAAGAAGGCTACACGGCAAATGTGCCGCTGCCGGATTTACTGCGGCCGGAGGTGCTGTTTACGTTCGAACATGACGGTGAGCCGCTGACAGCAGAGCACGGCGGTCCTTTGCGGCTAATCGTGCCGCACCTGTATGCGTGGAAAAGTGTGAAGTGGGTGCGCGGGTTCGTGCTGCTGGATCGCGACCAGCTGGGTTTCTGGGAACGAAACGGCTATCACGCTTACGGCGATCCGTGGAAAGAGCAGCGGTATTCTGGAAGTTAGGGGATTGAGATTCGAGGCGAGAGGAAATTCCGAGTTGAGGATGCGTTCCGATCCCAGCGCGCGAGGCAAGCCGCATCGATTGACCGGGCGAATTATGGCGATGAATTCTTTCAATTGGACTCGCCGGGAATGTTTTGCAAGACTGACATTGTAGAGTTCGCGCGTTTGCCACGCTGCAACGTACGACGAGAACCTCGCAGTTCAATAGCAAGCCCGTCCAGCCTCTCGGTTGAATCGGTTGTTTTCTGACCACGTGGTCTGAAACGGAAACAAAAACAACCCAGCTGACGCCCAGGCAAAGCTTGTGCGTCGATCCCAATCCAAAGTGGAGGAACGAAATGGCAACGCTTCTAAGTAAATCGATTTATCGCAGCAAATTTGCAAGAATCGTACTGCTGGGACTGATGGCCTTGTGCGGAGCCGCAAGTCCCCTTCTTGGCCAGGAAACGGTCGCCGGCAAGTTCACGCTGACCGAAAATACAAGCTTGGGGAAGAAATCTCTTCCGGCAGGGGCCTACACATTTTCCATCGAACCTGTGGGTATCCTGCAATCCGTGAGCTCGATCCAGGGTGCGCGACAGATAGTGCAGGTCATGGTGCGCCCGGAAACAAAAGCCGGGCCGACTGTCGCTATTTTCGCAATGGCGACGCGAAGTGACCATGTTCTCGACGCAAGCAAGCTCGTACTAGCGCCTGTGAACAATGGCGTGGCTATGCACTCCATGTATCTGGACAAGGAGGGACTTGTTCTGGATTTCGATTGGTGGAGTCCGAAGAACAAGACCGAGATGCTTGCTCAGGCGGCACGTCCTGAACCGGCGTCGGCATCCAAGGCAACCGATTGATGAGAATTTCCCGACCTGCGTGGCGGGCCGTTCAAACGGCTCGCCAGCAGCGGGGGTTTTCCCTTCGATTCAGCGGTTGCAAAATTTCAATTGGACACCACTATCCTGCCCCGGTACGTTATAGGTTATGAACTGCGAAAGCGGCCATTTACCGGTGAAAAACCTTGAGTTGGACATGCTGCATGAAATTGGCAACCGCATCGCGGCTGCCGATCCGTTGCCCGAAGTCTTGGGGCGCGCGGTAGAAGTCATTTCCGCCGTGGTGGAGACCGATTCGTGTTTTGTCTACGTCCTTGAGGGGAATGAGCTGGTCCTCCGGGCCTCCAAAAATCCGCATTCAGAAGTTGTCGATCGATTGAAGCTCCGTGTAGGACAAGGCATCACGGGATGGGTGGCCGAGCACAAAAGACCGGTGGCGGTCGCGCGCGATGCTTTCCAGGATCCACGGTTCCGATCGTTTAACGAACTGCCCGAGGATCTCTACCAAGCATTCCTGTCTGTTCCCGTGTTGTCTCGAGACAAGCTCGTCGGAGTCATAAACCTGCAACACCGGCAGCCGCACGACTACAGCCAGCGCGAGATCCATTTGATTTCCACCATTGGATTTCTGGTGGGGGCCGAGATTGAAATGGCCCGGCT
>DATNLB010000524.1:0-9782 GCA_035603095.1 Candidatus Acidiferrales bacterium | reverse complement strand
CAATCTTCTAGTTACGCCGCGAGCCGATTCGCTGCCGCTCGAAATCGGCGGCGTGGACTATCGCCCCGTGAATGCGGGGGCGTATCTGCCTGAAGCCGACCTGCCGAAGCTTAAGACAATTTTCTGGCACAACAATGTCATTGGTTTTTCGCCCATTCTCGAAGTCAGGGTTTCATCATCCACTCCTCGCTGGTCACCGGCGTCAGCTACTTTTGTTAAGCCCGCAGCCGATGGCGACGCAGTTTTGATCGGAACGTGGTCAAACCATCCCGTTGCCCTGCCCGACGGTGGGAAATTCATTACCGGGTCGCAACAGACCAGTCCCTGGTGGCGGGTGGAAGGCTCTTGGTTTCAGGATGGCGCAGGCGAATGTATTGTGGGCAAGGCATTTGCGGACAGGAATGGGATAATTATCGGCAGTCCGCTCTACCTGGCAACTACCTCCTCAGACGGGCTCTCGCTTAAGGTCACGGGAATCTTCACCAGCGGCGGCTCGGAGGACAATGCGGTGGTTACCTCGCTCTCGATAGTGCAGCAATACGTTGGAAAGCCCGGCCAGTACCGCAAACTTTATGTCAGCGCGCTGACGAAGCCCGAAGACGACTTTGCGCGGCGCGATCCGAAGACGATGAACGCCGGTGAATTCGAGCGGTGGTCCTGCAGTCCTTACGTCTCCTCGATTGCGTATTCGATCAAGCAGATTTTGCCGGGGGCCGACGTTCGCGTGGTTCGGCGCGTGGCGGAAGGTGAAGGGCAGATTCTCACGCGGGTGCGTATGCTGCTGTGGCTGGTCACGAGTGCGGCGCTGCTAGCGGCGGCGCTGGCGGTGGGGGCGTCTTCGGCTGCTTCGGTGATCGAGCGGCGAACGGAGATTGGCTTGATGAAAGCACTCGGCGCGGGCTCCGGCACGGTGGGGTTCCTGCTTGCAGCGGAACAACTTCTGCTCGCGTTCGTGGGCGGGGGGGCCGGTTACGCCATCGGGATTATTCTGGCGCGCCTTCTTGGTGAAAGAATCTTTGGCGCCGTGCCTGAACCTTCACTGATCGTTTTCCTGGTGATTATCGCGCTTGCCACGGGTGTCACGCTTCTTGGGAGCGCCATCCCCCTGCGACGCGCTTCGCGTTACGAGCCGGCGCCCATCCTGCGAGGCGAATGATGGCCGACCGTCGCGCGACCAATCGAGCCATGTTTTGGCGCATCATCCGCCGCCTTTTCGGCGCGAACCGTGGGCGGCTCTTTGTAATGTTGTTGGCCCTTGGCTCAGGCGCCGCCGTCACTGCCGCCCTACTCAATCTCCAAGTGGACGCCAAGCAGCGCCTAACAAGCGAATTCCGTGCCTTCGGGGCAAATGTGATTATTGCTCCGCCGAACATCAGCGCAAGTGCCGCTGGTAATCAACTGCTCTCCGAATCATTGATGAACAAGATTCCCACCGAGTTCGAAGGGCGCCCCATTCTTGCTCTGCCGTTTCTTTATCTCGTAGCACAAGCAAGTTCTGACGCATCCCAAAGTTCCATCCAAGCGGTGCTCGCAGGTACTGACATCACTCATCTTCCACAAATAGGCGCTGGCTGGAGATTTGAACCCCTGGTTCCAGCCAACGGAGCGTCCGCGCCAAAGTTGCTCACTTCTATGAGTCCAACCTGTGCTGTTGGAGTTCGAGCAGCGGAGCGATTGAAAGCGATTCTCGGCGCTCAACTGACATTCGACAATGCCGGCAAAAGGGCTTCCTGTGATGTCGTCAGCGTAATTACTTCCGGAGGCCCAGAGGACAATCAGATCTTCACGGATATGGCGACAGCCCAGGAACTTGCGAGCTTGTCGAGTCGCGTTAGCCTCATTCTGGTCAGTGCGGAGGGTACGCCAGGCAGTATCGAGCGCTTCATCTCCACACTTGCGAAGAGTATGCCCGACGCGGATGTACAGGGGATTCGACAATTTACAGAGGGGGAAGCGAAGATCTACAACCGCATCAGCGGGTTGTTGACGGCGACGGTGGCGATCGTGCTGGTGCTCACGGGGCTATGCGTGATGGCGGCCATGACCAACGTGGCGATGGAGCGGAAGAACGACGTTGGATTGATGAAGGCCATCGGCGGCTCGGTGCGCCGCGTACTGAGGCTTTTCCTTGCGGAGGCGGCGTTGCTTGGCCTGGCGGGAGGAATGATTGGCGGGGCGACGGGAATTTTTCTGTCTATCGGTTTGGGCAAAGCGGTTTTTGGCGTGGCGGCGCGGCCACGGCTGATTGTGTATCCTGTAGCCGTGGCGTTGACAATCATTGTGGCGATCCTCAGCGCGTATCCGCTGCGGCGGCTGGCCAGCATCCGCCCGGCTTCGGTTTTCCGGGGTGAAGCGTGAGTTCCGTCATTGCAGCGACGCCGCTAATCGCGGCGAAGCAAGTGGTCATCGAAGATTTGATCAAGCAGTACGGCACCCTGCGCGCGCTCGGCGGCGTCAGTTTCGGCGTGAATCAAGGCGAATGGGTCGCGCTGATGGGCCCCTCCGGCTCTGGGAAAACCACGCTAATCAACATTCTCGGCGGGCTGGACACGCTCACATCAGGCCATGTTGTGGTCGATGGCGTCGATCTTTCGAAACTTCGCGAAAACGAGCTAGTCCGTTACCGCGCGGAAAAAGTCGGCTTCGTCTTCCAGCAATTTCATCTCGTGCCGTATCTCACCGCGCTTGAAAACGTGATGCTCGCGCAGTATTTCCACAGCGTCACGGACGAGAAGCAGGCCGAGGAAGCGCTGAAGCGCGTGGGCCTCGGCGAGCGCCTGACGCATCTTCCCGCGCAGCTCTCCGGCGGCGAGCAGCAGCGCGTGGCCATCGCGCGCGCGCTGATCAATCAGCCGAAGATCATTCTTGCCGACGAACCCACCGGAAATCTCGACGAGGCCAACGAAACAGTCGTCCTCGAGATTTTCCGCGAACTGCACAACGCCGGACATACCATCCTGATGGTGACGCACGACCCGGACATCGCGCGTCAGGCCGACCGCCGCATCGAACTGGCCCACGGCCATCTGCACTTCGACACGGCGCAGCATGGACCGGGCCATCCGCTCGCTTGTCCTCTCGCCGACACGGCGGACTGCTGCACGCCCATTTCCAGCGACGACGAAATCCGTTTCGACCATCTCCTCGAGCAGATTTGGATCTGCGGCGAGGAAGGGAAGCCGGCGCAGGCGGAGCGCCTTCGCGCTACCGGCCCATCGGGGCGCCTGCCGGTGGTACCCCACGAGCCCGCCGGGCGGGTTCTGTCGCGCATGTCCGATCTGCGCTTAGTGCAAATGCAAAACGGAGAAGTGCAACTCACGTCGGTGGGCAGCCAGCGCGCGCGCGACGTCGTACGCCGTCACCGCCTGGCCGAGCGCCTCTTCAAGGACACTTTTTCCATCGATGATTCTGAGGCGCACACGCAAGCCTGCAAATTCGAACACATCATCAGCCCCGAGCTGGACCAGCGTATCTGCACCTTCCTCGGCCATCCGAAGACCTGCCCGCACGGGAATCCCATTCCACCGGGCGAGTGCTGCAACGGCAAGTCCAAGGCCTGACCGCACACCCGAGCTATGCCGACCCCTCTCGACCCTAGGAAAAAACCAACCAGCATCAAGATTCATGTTTCGAGCGGCGCGGGCGTGGATGTCACCTGGGCCGACGGCCACGCGAGTCACTACGAATTTGCTTATTTGCGCGAGGAATGCCCCTGCGCCACCTGCAACGACGCGCGAGAGAAGAAGGCGTCGCTCGGCGAGGCCGCTCCGGCGTTTTTATCATCTCCCGCGCTGCCTATGTTCAAGCCCAAGCCGCGCGCCCAGGCCGCTACGCAAGTAGGCAGTTACGCCATTCAAATCAGCTTCACGGACGGACACTCCACCGGCATCTACAGCTACGACCATCTCCGCAACATCTGCCCTTGCGCAGAATGCGCTAAAGCTTTCCGCGCTTCTGCGGGCTAAATCATTTCGACGACTCGTCGCGGTGATAAACTAGACTTAGGGCCTCAAAAATGCGAGCATTTCAATCTGCGATTTAGCGAAACCCATACATGAGCAGCACTCCCCATAGCCCTGCTGCCAGAGGCAGCCGCGGCAACGGTATTCCGCGTGTCATCGTCGCCACTACCGCCCTCCTGACATTCATTTCGTTCTGGCGGGCGGCGGCCATCGTGCTGAACGACCTGGCCTCCTCGGCGTACTATGCCGGCGGCGAAGCCGAAGGCTACATCGGCAAGACTGCGCCGTGGTTCATCCTCGCCATCATGCTGTTTTCGTACGCCGTGCGCGCCGTTTACGTGGAAAGCTGCAGCATGTTCGTGCGCGGCGGCGTGTATCGCGCCGTGAAAATGTCCCTCGGCGGGACGCTCGCGAAATTCAGCGTTTCCGCGCTGATGTTTGATTACATCCTCACGGGACCAATCAGCGGAGTCGCTGCAGGCCAATACCTCGCGGGATTGATCAAAGACCTTCTGCAGTATTTTCACGTGAGTGGCCCGCTCTCTTCCGGAACAGCCAGTTTCATCGCCGCGGGCTTTGCCATTGTCGTCACGCTTTATTTCTGGTGGCAGAACACCAAGGGCGTTGCCGAGTCCAGCGAAAAAGCTCTGCATATCATGAAGCTGGTCACCGTGATGGTAGTGGTGCTCATCGCCTGGTGCGCCTACACAGTGGCGGTGCGCCATTCCGCGCTGCCGCCTTGGCCGTATCCTCGCAACCTCAGGCTGAGCGGCAGCGCCCTCGGCTGGCTCGCGCACAGCAGCCTTCCTCACATGTTTGGAATCATTGCCATCCTCATCGCCCTCGGCCACTCCGTCCTGGCGATGAGCGGCGAGGAATCGCTTGCTCAGGTCTATCGCGAAATCGAAAGCCCGAAGCTCCCCAACCTGAAAAAGGCCGGCGCGGTCATTTTTATCTACAGCTTGGTTTTTACCTCCTTGGTTTCCTTCTTCGCCGTGATGATCATTCCGGACGACGTCCGCCAGCACTTCCTCGAAAACCTGATCGGCGGGCTGGCGATGAACCTGGAAGGACCATTTTTCGCGCGCCTGATATTCCACGGGTTCGTTGTCGTCGTGGGCACCTTGATCTTGGCGGGCGCGGTGAATACGGCCATCGTGGGCTCGAACGGCGTGCTGAACCGCGTTTCCGAAGACGGCGTGCTCAGCGCCTGGTTCCGGCAGCCGCACCCGCGGTTTGGGACGAGTTATCGCATCATCAATATCGTCGTGGCGCTGCAGGTCCTCACCATCATCATCAGTCGCGGTAACGTCACCTTTCTTGCGAACCTCTACGCTTTCGGCGTGATCTGGAGTTTCGCGATGAACGGCCTCGCGGTTCTCGTTCTCCGCTACACCAGTCCCGGCCAGCGGGAATTTCAGGTTCCGCTGAATTTCACGTTCCGTGGCGTGCAGATTCCCGTGGGACTCGGGTTGATCACCTTAATGCTGTTCTTGATCGCCATCGTAAACCTGTTCACCAAGCCCGTCGCCACGATGGCTGGCGGCGCCTTTTCCGTCTTGCTCTATATCGTGTTCACGATTTCGGAGCGCCGCGGCAGGCGCGGCGGCGCAGCTCACGTCGAGATGGATCAGTTCAATCTCGAGTTGGAATCGGAGTTAACTCCCGAAGCGGTGGGTGCGCGCCCCGGCAACATTCTGGTCCCGATCAGCAACCACTACGCGCTCTATCATCTCGGAAACGTGCTGGACCGCATTAAGCCCGGGCGCCGCGATGTTGTCGTGCTCCATGTCCGGCTCTTGCGCCGCTCGGCTTCGGGCGAAAACGAATTCGAGGCCGATCAGCTTTTCGGCAGCATTGAGCAGCAACTCTTCTCCCAAGCGCTTTCCATGGCCGAAAAACGCGGCAAGTCGATCCGCCTTGCCGTCGTCGCCGCAAACGATTTGTGGGACGGCATCCTGCGTGCCGCGACTTCACTGCAATCCAGCACCATTGTTGTGGGGCGTTCGACAAAGGAATCGAACGAGGAGCAAGCGCGGCAGATCGGTGAAGCCTGGGAAAAACTCGGCGATCAGAAGCCGCAATTCAATCTGGAAATCCACTTGCCCAACGGGGACAAACTTTACAAAGTCCTCGGGCCGCACGCGCCAAACCTGACCGCCAACGAGGTCAACCTTCTGCACCGGTTGTGGCTGCGTTTCAGCGACGCGGTGGCGCCCCTCGAAATGCACCATCATGACGTCGTGCACTTCGCGCTGGAAGAGGTAAAAAAAGAAATGGAGGAAGGGCACGAAGACATCGTGGTCAACCGTTTGCGCGCGCATCTCGAAGCCAACCAGAAGAAGAAAGCCCCGAAGACATGAACCAAAATCGGTGTTCGGTTCTTAGCTTTTAGTTCTTAGTGTTTTCTTAAGCGTCGAATGTCGTTTATCCCGCTAGAGTTCTCCCGGCCAGAACCAATCACCAATCCTTGACCACAGTTCAATGCCTCATGCGAGCTGCGTAGTGCAGTGACCGCAGCGCTTCGCCGCCAGCGGAATTGCCATCGCGCACTGCGGGCAATCTTTTGTCGTGGGGGCTGGCTTCTTGGTCCAGCGGTTCAGCAGCTGTACGATCAGAAACACGGCAAACGCCACGATCAGAAAAGTGATCACGTTATTGATGAAGATCCCGTAGTTCAGCGTCGGCTGTGGCGGGGTCGCTGCCTTGGCCGCCGCAATCGAATCGAAATGTGTGCTGCTCAGGTTGATGAACAAACCTGAAAAATCGACGTTGCCGAGCAAGCGGCCGATCGGAGGCATGATCACGTCTTCCACGAGCGACGAGACAATCTTTCCAAAGGCCACACCGATAATCACGCCGACCGCCAAGTCCACGATATTGCCCCGCATGGCAAACTCTTTGAATTCCTTGAGCACGGTCTTCCTCCTTTGTTCTCTTGATGAAGGCAAACGACGGCCCGGGGCAGATTCCCAAACACTGGTAGGGCTGTCTGTTGCGGGGATTATAGTCGAAGCAGATGAGAAAGAAAGACGAGAAGACCGCCGGGCTTGGGATTTGCTGCCGCGTCCCTCTGCAAGATGCTTCTTTAGCGCGGCCGGAAGATCAAGAACGCGGCTATCAAACCGCGTAGTACGAGCAGGCCGCCGCCGGCCGCCAGCATCGGACCAACCCAGAGAAACGGTACGCGTGAAATCACGAGCATGAGAACGCCCAAAAGCGACAACGAGAGCCCGCGCGTCCAGTTCTGCCAGCGCGCCCACCACTGGCCCGGCTTGTACAGTGCGCGCACGCCCCACAAGATCAGCGCCACGCTGAGAATCAACCAGGCCGCGCTGTGCCGGTCCACATAAATGCGCCGTGCCAATCCCAGCCAGATCACCAGGGAGCCGAGCAAGACGAAGATCAATTCGATCGTGAATCGGAATAGCCGCTCGGGCGTGAGCACTGCCATGGCGTTCGCTTACGCGACGCGTTCGATACGAAGCTTCTTGATGGACACCGGCGTTTTCGGGCGATCGTTCGAATCGCGCGGCACATTCGAAATCTGGTTGGCCACGTCCTGGCCCTCAACGATTTCGCCAAAGATGGTGTGCTTGTTGTCCAGCCACGGTGTCGCCGCCACGGTGAGAAAGAACTGGCTTCCGTTGGTTCCCGGCCCGGAGTTGGCCATGGAGAGCTTTCCGGCCTTCGAATGCTTCAGAGAGGGATGAAATTCGTCCGCAAACTTGTAACCTGGCCCGCCCATTCCGCTGCCCTGCGGGCAGCCGCCCTGTATCATGAACTGCGGAATCACGCGGTGGAAGATCAATCCGTCGTAGAAAGGTTTCTTTTCCTTCTGTCCGGTCTTTTCATTCGTGAATTCTTTGGTGCCTTCGGCAAGCCCGATGAAATTCGCAACCGTCTTGGGCGCTTCGTTTTCGAGCAAGCGCACCACAATGTTCCCCTGTGAAGTCTCAAAAATAGCGTAGGTTCCTGCGGGCCGGCTCATGCGATCTCCTTTTGTACCGCATCATCCTACACGAGGCGGCGTGGGCCGCGCCACTTTGCGCAGGGGAATCGCCTACACTCCGTTTTTCTAAGCCTGCTTTATGGCCGCAAATCGCAATCGCACATAGTCGGCGGTCCATTTGCCCTCGGCATCCGTGATCTCAGGTCGCAAGGCTTCGCGTACTTCGGCGATGTAGGCGGGACGTTCCGCGGGCGGCAAACAGGTTATGAAACTCTCTCCAAAAGTCTCTAGCCAGCCCGTGACGTCTCCAGGAAGCGGCGTGGGACGCGGGATGAGCGCGATTGTGGATATCGAGAATCCAGCCTTCTTCAGCAGCGTCGAGTATTCATCGACGGTCGGAAAGTACCAGGGGACCGCGGCCTCTCCATCCAGCCCTCGGCGATTTAGCGCGTCAACCAGCGCCTTCTTGATTTTTGCGACGCAGCCATGCCCGCCGAACTCGGCCACAAACCGTCCCTTGGGCCGGAGCGCACGCCGCACGCCGGAGATCACTGCCTCGGGGTTTCGCATCCAGTGCAGCGCCGCATTGCTGAACACGGCGTCAAACTCGCTGTCGAAGGAAAGTCGTTCGCCGTCCATCACGAGCGCGTCCAGCCCCAGTTTTCGAGCCGCTTCAATCTGTGCGCCGCTGCCGTCAACTCCAACGACACTGCATCCCATCGCCGCGAGCTTCGCTGTCAGTACGCCGTCGCCGCAACCGAGGTCCAGGATACGCTCTCTCGGCCGGGGATTCAGTAATTCGACCACGGCTGCGGCTAGATCGCTGACAAAGCGGGCGTTGCGCGCATAGCGTTCCGGGTCCCAAGTCTGCGAGGCAATCATCTCGTTCAGCCAGGCTGCAGAAAAGCTACCAGCCCTTTTTCTTGCGGAGCTCCGTGATGTGCGCGGCGTGATGCTTCCCGTGCCACTCGTAAATGAACAACAGCCAGTCAACCGTGCGCTCGCCATGCTCTGGGTGGACGAGGACCCTTGCAAAATGTTCGGGCTTCAACGAGCGCCACAGCCGGTCCCAGCGGGTGTGTACCGAATCCAGCAGAGTCTGGGAAACTTCGATGGGCGTCGTCTTTGAGTCGGCCAGTTCGGCCCAGGCCGCTTCGTTGTACGGCTTAATCGTCGGCTTATCCTCGGTGAGCGCCAGTTTCAATCGGACGTAAGCGTTGAGGTGGCTGTCCGGGATGTGATGCACCACCTGGCGCACCGTCCAGCCGCCTTCGCGGTACGGTGTGTCGAGGCGCGCGTCGTTCAGTCCTTTCACGGCGGCGCGCAATTTTGCCGGTGTAGCCGCAATCTCGTCGATTGCCTGCTGGCGCCGAGCCGGCGTCACTTGGGCAGGCATCTCAAATTTCCCAATGGGGTAGCGCGGGTCCATGGTGACTTTCTCCTTGGGCAACCTGGTATTTCTCTGGACTATAGCGGCCGCGGTCCGTCCCGGTCAACGACGCCCGCGGGAAAAGGCCTTTCCAATTTGGCCGCCCACATGGCCGCCCTAATTCCGAGTCGCCGGGGAGGGAATGCTACAATACCGGATTGCGTTGAATCTGGCAGGCGCAGTCCTGAATCTAATACGTGGAGAAAGATTGAATGTACAACGTCCTCATCATCGGCAGCGGCTGTGCCGGCCTAACCGCTGCGATTTACGCTGCGCGCGCGAATTTGAAGCCGCTGGTTCTTGACGGGCACGAACCTGGCGGACAGCTTTCCCTCACCACCCACGTTGAGAATTATCCGGGGTTCCCCGACGGCATCATGGGGCCGGAGCTCATCGAGAACATGCGCAAGCAGGCCCAGAAATTCGGGGCGGAGTTCAA
>DATNLB010000689.1:0-3506 GCA_035603095.1 Candidatus Acidiferrales bacterium | reverse complement strand
GCGCAGTCCTGCGACACCCAAGCGGTTGGCGCGAACGGCAAACCGCTTCACGGCGCTGCTAAGATGAGTTTCGTGAAGAAGTGCAAGCGGGACGCCTGCGGAAGCAAAGCAGTGAGCGCGGAAGGCAAGTCGCTTCACGATGCGGCCAAGAACAGCTTCATGAAAAAGTGTATGAGGACGGCTTAGAGAAGCGGTCACTGGCGCTCGGGCTTTTGCGGGCGTCGTTCATCCTGCATTCATCGCAAATCAGCTTATCGGGGGTAACGCGCTGCTTACGCCAAGCGCGTACAACCGACCGCTGGAGGCGCGATGCGAAATCCTGTGAGAGGCTTAGTTGCTGCTGGCCTGCTCCTCACGGCAGCGGTTACATCGAGCTTCAATTCAGCGCGTGCTGAGGATTGTCCAAGTAATGCCGACGCGCTCGGTACGAGCGGGACTGTCAGGAATTCTGTGTGTGAGGCCATAATGATGGAAGGCAAAGGAGCATCATATGGCTATCGAGAAAGACCTGCTGGACCAACTTTTAGCTGGGCGTGATCCGAAGGACGTGTTCAACAAGGATGGGCTGGTTGACGAACTGAAGAAGGCGCTATCGGAGCGGATTCTGAACGCTGAGATTGACGAGCATCTGGACGGCGACGGCGGCGAAGCCAAAGGCAATCACCGCAACGGTTATTCGAAGAAGTCGGTTCTGACTGGCACTTCGAAGATGACATTGTCGGTGCCGCGCGATCGGGCTGGGACCTTCGATCCGAAACTAATTGCCAAATACCAGCGCCGGTTTCCGGACTTTGACGAGAAGATCATCTCGATGTACGCCCGCGGCATGACGGTCCGGGAAATCCGCGGCCACCTCGAGGAACTCTACGGCATTGATGTCTCGCCCGACCTGATCTCGGCGGTCACCGATGCGGTGCTGGACGAGGTTGCGGAATGGCAGAACCGGCCGCTCGATATCTGCTACCCACTGGTGTTTTTCGATGCCATTCGGGTCAAGGTCCGCGACGAGGGCTTCGTGCGCAACAAGGCGATCTACATCGCGCTTGGCATCCTGCCGGACGGCACTAAGGAGATCCTCGGCATTTGGATCGAGCAGACCGAGGGTGCCAAGTTCTGGCTGCGCGTGATGAACGAACTAAAGACCCGCGGCGCCCAGGACATTCTGATCGCGGTCGTCGATGGCCTGAAGGGCTTTCCTGAAGCCATCAATGCGGTTTTCCCGCAGACGATCATTCAGACCTGCATCGTTCACCTGATCCGCCATTCCATGGATTTTGCCGCTTGGAAGGATCGCAAGAACGTCGCGCAGGCGCTTCGGGCCGTCTATCGCGCGGCCGACGCCAAGATCGGCCAGGCCGCCCTCGATGACTTCGCACAAAGTCCGTGGGGCGAGAAGTATCCAGCGATCGCGCAGAGCTGGCGCCGCAACTGGGATCTTGTCATTCCGTTCTTCGCGTTCCCCGAAGGCGTGCGCAAAATTATCTACACAACGAACGCCATCGAGGCGTTGAACTCCAAGCTGCGCCGGGCCATCAGAACCAGAGGTCATTTCCCATCTGACGACGCCGCGGCCAAGCTGCTATATTTGGTCTTGAATCATGCGGCTGCGGACTGGAAACGGCCGCCGCGCGAGTGGTTCGAGGCGAAGACGCAGTTCGCCGTTATGTTCAAAGAGCGCTTCGTGCTCGCATGACGGAAAACCGCCTCACACACAAAAATTCCGATAGTCCCCAGCGCGTAGAAGCGATAGTCGGCTTCTGCCTTCGCTTTCGCGTGTAACGCCGTCTGCAGTTTCTGAACGGTTTTCGGAGTTGATAGGTTGCCCAATCTCCAAATCCCTCACCACTTGTTGCGTCTGTCTTGAACTGAGGTCCCTTCCCTCCACCGGCGTTACCCGGTTTCAGCGGTACTGCGAACCTCTCCGCCGCCCCAGGGCGCCCGACCTGTCCCTTGCGGGCATCCGGTTGGTCATCCCTGACCACGCCTTGAGGCTTCCCGTGTTGCGTACGCTTTCCTTGTGTACATGCTGTCGCCACTACCCCGGCGCAGCGACTGGGCGTCTGTTTCGCTCATTCCATCCAGCCGTATCAGCCTTCCCCGAAAGGGTTGTCGGGTCGGCCTGCGCATTGTCCTTTTCGAGATGCTATGGGGCAGACGGTGGGCGAGATGGCACCATCGTCGCTTGAAGCAACTCGCCGATGGAGCATCCCATGTCAGAACTCAACGACTTGAGCAGGTCCCTTACTTCTCTGGAGCAAGACAAGACGATCATTGCGGTCATCGAGATGAGTCAATCCAGCTGGCTCGTTGCCGGCATTGTTCCAGGCATCGAGCGTCATCCACTGAAGAAGCTTGAACCGAGCGAGGAGGAGTTGGTCCGTTTATTGATGCGCTGGTGTACGGAGGCAACCAAAAACGGCCACACGATCACGCGCATCGCCGTCGCGTTCGAGGCAGGCCGTGACGGTTTTTGGCTGGCGCGCTGGCTACGGGCCCGCGACATCGAAACCTACGTCATTCACCCAACGAGCGTAGCAGTATCGCGCGAGCATCGCCGTGCGAAAACAGATCGGCTCGACACTGGATTACTCAAACGCGTCTTCATCGGTTGGTTGCGTGGCGAACCAGATCACTGTCACATGGCAGCGATTCCAACGCTGGCGGAGGAGGATGCGAAGCGCCCGAACCGTGAGCGTGAGGGCCTCGTTCGTGAGCGCACGCGCATCGTGAACCGGATGAAGAGTTGTCTGGCACGGTTCGGTATTCGAAACTTCAAACCGACGTTGCGCAAAGCGCCGGAACGCCTCGCCACACTGGGTACGCCGGAGGGGGTTCCTCTCCCTCCAAACACGCTTCTCGAACTTCGTCGAGACATGGCGCGATTGCGCTTTGTCATGGACCAGATCAAGGAGGTTGAAGAGGCGCGTGCACAACGGTTGGAACAGGCTCCCCAGGAAAAAACGCATGCGATGGTCCGGCTGATCGCCCGCGTGATTGGCGTTGGTATCGAAACTGCGGACATGCTGGTGCATGAGATCCTGTCGCGACAATTGCGGGATCGAAGAGCTGTAGCGCGCTATGCTGGTCTTACCGGCGCGCCGGACGAGAGCGGCAACAAACGGCGAGAGAAAGGGCTCGCTAAGGCGGGCAATGCACGAGTACGCCGCGGGATGATCCAGTTGGCTTGGCGTTTCTTGGTCTTCCAGAAAGACAGTGCATTGGCCCGGTGGTATCGGACAAGAACTGAGAGCGCTGGCAAAAAACGCAAAACAATGATCGTGGCGCTGGCGCGCAAGTTGCTCATTGCCCTATGGCGCCTGGTAACCATTGGGGAGGTTCCGGCTGGTGTCGTATTGCGAGCGGCGTGAGAGGAGAACTCGGATAGTTCTCGGAGCATGACGAACAGAAAATCGTCGGTATCCGATGACGATCCGAGGTGGCGGTCACCCGAAGCAAGCCATGGTGTTGACACCGGTTTCGAGATTGGGCCCGCCGCCCCGGAGCTT
>DATNLB010000337.1:0-2870 GCA_035603095.1 Candidatus Acidiferrales bacterium | reverse complement strand
CATCATGTGCATCAGCGGTGTTTTGATGGTTCGCGCGGCGAACAGCCGGAAATCTTCGTACTTCGTATCTTCTTGCTTGAACCGCACTTCCCAATCGCCTTTAAAGTAAATGGCGTTGGTCAACACCAGCCGCGTATCAGAAGCAAGGCTTCCCGACCGGAGCAATTCCCTGATCTTGTTCTCGGTCCGCTGCTCGACCCACAGGTTGATGGTCTGCCGCGATGCTTCGGTTGCACCCCCGAAATCCACCTGGTTCAGCCCGGCTTCGTAATTGTCCTTGTTCAGCTTGAGAAACTCCGGCAGGAGCGAATAGCCCGTCTGCACCCACAGCGCGTCAGCTTCCTTTAAGTGATAGCCGTCGTGCGCCGCGTTGCGATCGCGCAGCAGCCCACCCATCGCCGGATGCAAATGCCCTGGCGGCATTGTGAAATGCAGTGTCTTCGCCATCTCAGCGGCGGTATCAGCCCGTGCCCCGGCATAGGTCATGGCCAGCGCAGTGGAAATGCTTTCGGGCGAGAAAAACAGATTGCCGGTCTGGTTACGCAATTGGCCGTACAGTTCGATGGCGAACGCATTGTTGCCCTGGGCAGCCTTGGCCTGATCGGACGTGGCGGTCGTCGGCAACTCCGTCGCCCATGCGGCCACCTGAATCCTCACCTTAAAGGTGGGGTTTAAAGCTGTGTGAGGAATTTGGACCCGGGCTTCTCCCTCGGCAACCGCGCGGAAACGATATACCTGCTTCACGCCACCCGGGTTCGGTCGGTCCTTTGAAAACGCGGCACTCTCGAACCGGATTGCAGGGGAGGATATACGCGAGTTGCTGTACTGACCGGGACCGATTGTTTGGAGGGTTATCTCAATCGACTGCCCTACAGTGGTCACCACCTTTTGCCCATTGTTCGCGCGATTGAGGGATAGGATTTGTAGCGCGCCGCTCGGTGACATGTCCACCTGAGCGTGGGAGGGACCGCAAGAAGCCATCATCATGGCCAGTGCTACCAAAAACAAGTTCGATGGTGAGGCTGTCATGATTTAACCATCCTTAATATCCTACCCCCCGGCGACGAGCCTGCTAAATTGCCATTGGGAACGTGCCAATCGCTTCCGCTTGCACGATTTCTTGCGATACCGAACGCAAGAACCAGATTGTTGTTGAAAAATCGCCTCTCTAACAATGTCGGCAGTGTCAAGTACTTTTGGGGCGCACTAGTCCGTGCACTCCGAAGAGCGCGCCTGAAGCCTTTGCTTTTGCTCTACCAACCAAGGCTCGCTCGTAATCTAGTTTCAGGTCAGGAACTCAGTCCGACCCATGCATCTCTTCGGTCACAACTTCGATCATGATTACTACTTCGAACTCCCCGATGAAGGGGAGCGGGATACCCAATCAATTTCTCGGTGTTCTACTTCACACCATCGCGATTTCCGGGCTGTCCCGCGTGCGAACCGAACTTTTTCAACTGCTCGTAATCCCATCCCTTGCGCCACATCCAGTACAGGCGAACCGCCAGTCTCCGCGCCATCGCCACTTTGGCGATCTTTCTGCCTCGCCGCAGCGCCAGATGAAAATACTTACTGCGCCATTCCTGATCACTGCGCACCGTGACTTGCGCCGCTTCCACCAGCAGGAAACGCAGCAGCGAGTTGCCCTGTTTCGTGATGTGGCCCAGTCGTCGCCGCTGCCCACTGGAGTCTTCCAGCGGCACTAGTCCGAGATAACTCGCGATCTGCTTGCCGCATTGAAACCGGTCTGCCTGGCCGATGATCAGCACGAAGGCCAGCGCCGTCAGTGCACCTACACCGGGATGCGTCTGCAATCGCTGCGCCTCAGGACACTTCTCCATCTCTTGCTCGATGGCCTGTGTCAGCTCCGCAATCGTCGGAGTAAGTCGATCCAGTAACTCCAACAGATCGCGCCGCCGCCGGCTCGCCCACGGAGCCAACGCAAACGATTCCAGTTGCTCCCGCCCCGCATCCCGCCACAACCGCTTCTTGCAGCGCAGTCCTTCGTTCAGCGCCACCGCTTGCAACTGATTCATGATCCGCGTCCGCGCCTGCACCATGCGGTGCCGGTGCCACAGCAACTGCCGCAGATCCCGATTCTCTCCGCTCGGTACCCACACTCGCGGAAAGCGAGCTTCTAACATCAAGCGCAGAATCAGTTGCGCATCCTGGCGATCCGTCTTCTGCTTCCGTACCCGCTTCGCGCGAATCTCCGCTGCATCCCCAATCCACAACTCAAACTGCAACGCCGAGAGCATTCGCTCAAACCAGCGAGCGTGCCCGCTCGCTTCCATCCCGACACGAACCGTTGCTGCTCCTTGCGCCCCGAGATCGCGATAAAACCTTTCTGCTTCCTCGCGGTGCTCCAGTCTCCGCTCCTGTAACTCCCCTGTATCGGTATCCACAAACGCAATTTGTTGGAAACCCGGGTGGTAATCGCATCCTATAATGATCATTGTTCGGCTCCTTTCTCCCGAGCCCTTGGTTGGTTGGCACCACCAAAGTCTACTCGGGCCTGGGAGCCGACATTGTTATGGAATCAATTTCACTAACTACCGAAGGCGATTCCCAGTTAGTGCAAACGCCTGTTTACGTCAACTATGCGACATGGCCGGTATTGGGCTGCTTTGAATTTAATTCACGAAGCACCCTTCTGTATTCGCCGGAGAAATATCCTCCTCGGTTGTGCTTTCAGACAAGCGCGAGGTACGATTCCGCTAGTTGAACTCTTCCATGAGAGCAGGCCATGCGTTTACGCATCCTCCACCCCAGAGCGCCCGGAAGTTGGCAGCATTTTGCCTGGCCCTCATAATCCCTCTCGGCGCGACTCCGGTTCAAGAGTCTGACGATCTCCGATACCTACTTGAGCG
>DATNLB010000388.1:0-3937 GCA_035603095.1 Candidatus Acidiferrales bacterium | reverse complement strand
GTTTACGTCGCAGCCTCCGTACCGGAACCCGGTCGCGTGAAACACGTGGGGCGTGGCGATCTGGTCGTTGGGCCGGAGAACGAGAAGACGAAGCGCGTCGCGGCACTCTTTTCGCGCGCCCAAGTGCCGTGCCGCATTTCGGAAAATATCGAGGGCGAGCTCTGGACCAAACTGGTGTGGAATTGCGCGCTGAATGCTGTCTCCGCGCTGGGCCGCGCGAAGTACGGGCAAATCGCGTCGAGCGTGGATGCATGGAAAGTTGTCGAGACGGCGGTCTATGAGGTTTTGGCGGTCGCGCGGGCCGCGGGAATTCATCCGCCCGGATTGGAAGACCCTAAGGTGGCGCTGGCGGGCGCACTGAAGATTGCAACGCAAATGGCGGAGGCGCTTTCCTCGACCGGACAAGACTTGAATCGCGGCAAGCGCACAGAGATTGACTCACTGAACGGGTACATTTCGCGCCGCGGGGCGGCGCTCGGCGTGCCCACGCCCGTAAATCACGCGCTCTTCGCCTTGGTGAAACTGGCGGAAGGACGCTCGTAAACTGGTACCCTCCTTGCTAGCTTTCCGGATGTGATTTGCGTTGATAGGGTGCGGGGGGCACTTCGGGGGCACCCCACCAATTTGTATGGATATCAAAACAAAGGGCTTACAAAATTTGTATTTCGTAAGCCGCTGATTCTAAAGGGCGCGGTTTTGGTTGTTTTGGGAACGGATAAGACTTGGAACAGCGTTTGCTTGGAAGAAAAGCGGGAGCAAGCTCCGCACTCCAAACGCAGTTACCTACAGAGTAAGATATATTACAAATTAGGGATTTGTCAAAAACAGACGCGTTTCTTGGCAAGAAATGTGCGCTAGCTAGCGGTCGGGCGGGGCGTGGAAGGGAATGTGCACGATAGCTTCGAGCTCGACGGGGGTGCCCTGTTTGGTGGCGGGGCGGAACTTCCATTGGCTCAGCGCTTCCATGGCGTTGGCGTCGAGTTGCTCGTCGATGCCGCGCACCAATTGAATGCTGTCGACCGAGCCGTCGCGGCGAATGACGGCGTAGAGAACGACTTCGCCTTCGACATGCTCTTTAATTAAGGTGGGCGGATACTTCGGATCGATCTTCCTCAGAGGCCCAGGGGCGGAAACGTCCGAGGAGGCCGGCCGAGGGCCTTCGAAGTTTGTGCGGAGTTCGGAGAAATTCAATATCCAGCTCCCCGTCGCGCTGTTCAGGTTGGGCATGTTCACGAGCATCTTGTAGATCTTTTTCGAGGCGAAGATCTGCTCTGGCTGCGCGCTGGCCGGGAGTGCGGCGAAATTCGGCGGCCCGGTTCTCTCGGGTGCATCATCGATCTTCGTGTGCGGATCGGGCCTAGTGATCAGGGCGTGAGGAACGGGTGCGCTGATTTTGGGCGATCCACCCAGGACGGAAACTCCATTGTTTGCGGGCGGATGTCCTCCGCTTATGCTTACGTCTATGTCATTTTTGCCGCCGTTGCCCGTGGCGGTTCCCCCGGTGCTATCCGGTCCGCCGGCTGCGCTTCCGTTTGCGCCGGGCATCCCGTTCGGCGAGCCTCCGGGTACGCCAGGTTGCTTGCCTTCGGGTGAAATGGAGACGCGGGCGGCGAGATTCCCTTGAGGCGGTTGCACTACGGGCGCGGGTGGGCCGGGTGTCGCGGAGAGGGCGATGAACGTTGTGGCATTTGCACTGGTAACGGTGGATTGGGAAGAGCCAACTTCCGGTGCGGGTTCCGTGCCTCCCGTTTGCGCACGGGACGCGACGCGCGGGGCAGCACCGGTGTTCAATTCCAATTTTGGACGCGCGGGAGCGTTTGGCAGCATGGCCGGTGCGATATCCGAGAGCTTTTGGTCCAGCGTTGGAAGGTCGGGAGCCGGCGCGGAGGTGAACTTAACCTTGCGAAGCTCACGCGGGCGTAACTTGGAAAGTGTCTCCGGGCTAATCTGCAGGCGGGGACGCGCGGGGCCGGGCAGTTGCTGGAGTTGCACGATGTTGGGAAAGTTTGGAAGAATCTTCGGCGGCTCGGGCGGAGCGGCGGAATTGATCAGCGTCTGGCGCGGATGTGTCGGGTGTACGGGATCGGTGAAGATGCGCTGCCGCGGATGGAACGCATCGGCACCCCCGGGAGGGAGAGTCTTCGCGGGTTCGCCGCGCGGGCTCGGCTTGGCTTTGGGGCTCTTCATCTCCACCAAAGGAAAATCATCGATCGGGCCGGACCATGTGAGTTGGGTGTTCTCGAACGCGGGATAGTGGAGCGGCGCGGCGGGAAGTTGCGGGAACGGCATCACGATAAAGACGAAGTGCCACAAGGCGGCGGCAACCAGGGCACGGCGGGGAATCCGCCCCTCGATCCAGCTATCTCTAAAAAATCCTCCCCGCAGAAAACGCTTCGGGACATTTGACCTGCTGAAGACGGCGATCAGGCTGCTGCCGATCCCCTGGTGAAAGCTTCCCCAGGCAACTTCGAGCTTTGGCTCGTGTCCGGCGCGAAGACGTGAGGGGACGGCAGGTTTGGTGGCCTGTCCCAAGAGATCGAGTGCCCTGCCGACCTGGCTCAAAGCGATTTCCCCCTCGACCGTAGTGAGATGCGATCATCCGGCATAGCGTGGTTAACCCCACGGGTCTAAAGACCCGCCACTACAAGACGCTCAGGCTTCGCTACGCCAAGGATGCGCGGGCACCTCATCATAGATGAAACTCTGCGCGCGGGGGTTTACTCTGCGGAGTTATTTTCGCCGGCAGCCGCGTCGCGACGGCGGTAAAAACTCAGGGCTGCATCGCCCTGCTTGAGAACGCGGAACCTCCGTAGTTCGCCGGCTTCTTCGCGCAAGTCAAACTTACGGCTATGCTCGGCGACCACGATCGCGCCGGGAGCGAGAAGATCCGCGGTGCCAAGAAATTCTAGCACGCGGAAGTAGTCTTCGGCAGCGGCGTAGGGGGGATCGAGGAAAATGCAGTCGAAACCGGGGGCGGAGTGATGCTTTCGGGAAGCCAGCATGGCGATGCCGCGAAGGGCATCTACGGCGAGAACGGTCACGCCGGTATTGATACCCAGCGATTCGAGATTACGGCGAATCAGCGTGGCGGCCGGTGCATGATTTTCGATGAAGACGACTTCGGCGGCACCGCGGCTCAGGGCTTCGATGCCGATGGCGCCGGTTCCGGCGAAAAGATCGATGAATCGCGCTCCGACTACATTCGGGGCCACCACGTTGAAGAGAGTTTCGCGCAGGCGGTCGCTGGTGGGGCGCAGGGCGAGGCCCTTGAGACTCTTCAGGGTGCGACTGCGGTAGGTTCCGGCGATCACGCGCATGTGTGCAATTATTAGTTGTCAGTTTTTAGCTTCTAGCCAAGAAACAAAATTAGGGCAGTGGAGCTGTTCGGTAACGCAACTTATCAGGCGTCCCAAAAGTGTAATTCAACAGACGCCCCTCGATTTCTGACCAGCAAGATGAAAAAGACCTCGGCCTGCCTCTCCAAAGGGTGTTTTGCCAGGACACCAACGGAGAACGATATGGTATCGGCCGTCCTGTACCCCTTCCAGGATCCATTCCGCTCCGTCAAAACCCATTTGCGGCAATTCGGTTGGCAATTGCCAGTACTGGATACGATTCAAAATTACAGTGAAGTCCACAACCTGCTGCGCGCTTATCGCGCGGGTAGTATCCGCGTCTAAATGCTGACGCCGTGAATCCGTAGCTCGAAACCTGACATTGCCAGTGCCGTCCGGCGATATCGTTAGAGTGGCAGATTCCGGTGTGGAGAAGGCGGGTAATACAGTAATTCGATAGATGCGTTCGTTCTCCGACGTTAGCAACCAAAGCGGTTTTTCTTGCAGAGCGTACAACTCCCGCGAAAACCAGTGCACTTCGAAATCGCCAGAGCGGCCTGTGAACGTCTGCGGAGGAAAATAATTAACGAGCAGAGATGCGT
>DATNLB010000304.1:0-3160 GCA_035603095.1 Candidatus Acidiferrales bacterium | reverse complement strand
GAAATTGCATGGGACGGAACATACGGTGATTCCCGATCGCATCGAGGCGGGGACGTTTCTCGTTGCGGGAGCGATCACCGGCGGAGACCTGACAATTTCGCATTGTGCGCTGGAACATCTGGGGGCGGTGATTGCGAAATTGGAGCAGACGGGCGTGCAGGTTGAGATTGTAAATGAGACGACCGTGCGGGTGCGGGGCGCTAAGAGGTTGGTTAGCGCGGACGTGACGACGGAGGAGTATCCGGGATTCGCGACAGACATGCAGGCACAGTTCATGGCGCTGGCGACGCAGGCGGAAGGCACATCGGCGATTGTCGAAAAGATTTTTGAGAACCGGTTTTTGCACGCTAGCGAGATGATGCGCATGGGCGCAAATATTTCGATCGAAGGACATACGGCGACGGTGCGCGGCCCATCAGCGCTCTCTGGAACCGTCGTGCAAGCGTCAGATTTGCGGGCGAGCGCGGGATTGGTGCTGGCGGCGTTGGTGGCTAGCGGCGAGACGATGATTGAGCGCGTGTATCACATTGACCGCGGGTATGAAGGAATTGTCGAGAAGTTGCACGCCGTGGGGGCGGATATTGAGCGGGTGCATGCGCCGGTTAGTTGAGGGATCAGCCTGACAGCGCTTGAATTGTTCTACTCGCTCCGCAGATCAACCTTTATGAGTCCTTACTGGATAGATACAGACTCCTGTCGCGTCGCGATCTTGCCGAGGCCCAGAGGCTACGACTGGCTATCGGATGATATCGCAGCGGCCCGCCGCGCAGGCGTAGATATAATAGTTTCTGCACTCACAGAATCGGAAAGTCAAGAATTGGGTCTTTCCGAAGAAGCAAAATGCTGCAGCGAGTCTGCGATTGAGTTTCTCTCCTTTCCGATTGGAGACAGGTCGCTGCCTGATTCGGAACGCACCGTGGACGCATTCCTTGATTCTCTTGATGAAAGGGTGGAACAGGGGAAAAGCGTGGCCATCCACTGTCGCGCTGGTATTGGGCGCTCCTCGATGTTGTGCGCATGTTTGCTCGTCCGGCGAGGCTTTTCGGCGGAGTCCGCCTTTCAGAAAATTCAAGTAGCGCGTGGATGTGCGGTGCCGGATACGACGGAGCAGCGCAACTGGGTTGAGTCGTTTGCCTCAAGACCCAAATCGTAAGTAGTGAAAACCCGAAAATGCCAGAGCAGTTGAGGAAGGCGCACAGCTAGGAGCGGCTGTGCTACAGGCAAAACACACTAAAGTTTGGTACAATGCGCGACACGAAATTGTGCGGAGTGCGTGGGCAAATGTTGGGACGCGGCCTACGGAGGAGATGGACCATGGCGAACACTGAACTGCTGGCGCGGATTGATGCGGCGATTGCGGAGAAGAGTTTGCTGAAGCATCCGTTCTACCAGGATTGGCAAGCGGGGAAACTGAGCCGGGAGGGGCTGCAGCTCTATGCAGCGCAATATTACCGGCACGTGGAGGCGTTCCCGAAGCACCTGCGGGTGCTGGCGGCGCGGACGGAGGGTCCGCTGCAGGGGTTGATCCGGGAGAACCTGGCGGAAGAGGAGAGTGCAACGGGGTCGCATCCGAAACTGTGGCGGGATTTTGCGGCGGCGGTGGGCGTAGGAGAGGATGACATTACGTGCTGCCCCGCCTTGCCGGGGACGCAGGCAGTGGTGCACAAGTTTCGTGAGATTTGCGGAGACCGTACTGTAGCGGAGGCGGTGGCGGCACTCTACGCTTACGAAGCGCAGGTGCCGGAAATTGCGACAACAAAGATCGATGGGTTGAAGAAGTTTTATGGCGTGACGCAGCCGGAGGGGCTGGCGTACTTCGAGGTACATGAAGAAGCGGACAAAGCGCATCGCGCGGCGTGGCGGGGGTGGCTGGAAGAGCACGCGGACGGGAACGAGGAAGAGATTTTGGCGACGACGCACGAGGCGCTGGATGCGCTTTGGGGGGCGTTGGATGCGGTACATTGCGAGAAGCAGGAAGTAAGGGTGTAAAGAGGTAAGGACGTAAGGAAAAAGAAAGACAAAGAAGGAATTAGCTCAGAGGCCGCAGAGAACACTGAGAGCACAGAGAAGAATTCCGGAAGGGCCCCCGACCAGGTCGGGGGCCCTTTTTATATTGTGCGTGGCAAAAAAAGAAGGGCGGGCCAAGGCCCGCCCTGCCCTACAAAGGAACTGGTAAAAATTATTCGTGGGAGCCGGAATCGCCGCTGTGGCCTTCGCCGCTTGAGGGACTAGGGCTACCTCCGCCTGCGGCGGCGGTTTTCTGCTGCTTTTCGCGGGCTTCGCGAATCAGAGCCTTGCGCGAGAGGCGGACCTTGTTGCCCTCGATGGAAAGAACCTTGACGAGGACCTGGTCGCCGAGCTTCAGCTCATCGCGAACGTCGCGAATGCGGTGCTCGGAGATTTCGCTGATGTGCAGGAGGCCGTCGGTGCCGGGGAAGAGCTCGACGAAGGCGCCGAACTCCGCGAGGCGAACGACTTTGCCGAGATAAGTTTTGCCGATTTCGGCGCTGGCGGTGACATCGCGAACCATCTGCAAGGCCGCATCGCCGCCGGCTCCACTGGTGGAGAAGATGTGCACAGTACCGTCTTCGAGAACGTCGATCTTGACGCCGGTGGCCTCGATGATGGACCTGATCTTCTTACCGCCCGGACCAATGAGGTCGCGGATTTTGTCCTGCGGAATTTTCAGCTTGAAGAGGCGCGGGGCGTAGGCGGAAATCGCGGTGCGCGACTCGCTGAGCGTCTTCTCCATGGTGTCGAGAATCTGGAGACGGGCTTTCTTCGCCTGTGCGAGGGCTTCGCGCATCATGCCGATGGAGATGCCCAGGACCTTGATGTCCATCTGCAGCGCGGTGATACCCGCGCGAGTGCCGGCGACTTTGAAGTCCATGTCGCCGTAGTGGTCTTCGGCCCCAGCGATATCCGTGAGGATGGAGTATTTCTTGTCGTCACCGACGACGAGCCCCATGGCGATACCAGCGCAGGGAGCCTTCATCGGGACGCCCGCATCCATGAGCGCGAGAGAACCGCCGCAAACGGTAGCCATGGAAGAAGAACCGTTGGATTCCAAAATGTCGGAGACGAGGCGCATGGCATAGGGAAAATCCGCTTCGGGGGGAAGCAGATTCACGAGCGCGCGCTGCGCGAGGGCGCCGTGGCC
>DATNLB010000312.1:0-15144 GCA_035603095.1 Candidatus Acidiferrales bacterium | reverse complement strand
CGAAGCGTGCGCGAGCTTCCCAACCGCTCGAACTCTCTCTCCTGCAGCACGCGGAGCAGTTTGGTCTGCAATTCGAGAGGAATTTCGCCTATTTCGTCCAGGAAAATCGTGCCGCCATCGGCCACCTCGAAGCGGCCAATCCGTTGCGCGATCGCTCCGGTAAATGCGCCTTTCTCGTGTCCGAACAGCTCACTCTCCAGCAAACCCGTCGGAATGGCCGCGCAGTTTAGCTTGACGAAGGGCTTCGACCGCCGCGGGCTCAAATCATGAATGCCGCGCGCGATCAGCTCTTTTCCTGTGCCTGTCTCTCCGTAAATAAGCACCGTCGAATCCGTCGGTGCCACGGTTTCCACCTGCTTCAGGACTCTGCGCAGAGAAGTGCTGTTCCCGATGATCTGGGCAAAATTCATTTCCGTACGGATTTCATCTTCCAAATAGAGTTTTTCCTTCGAGAGCTGCTCTTTCAGTTCCCGAATCTCGCGGTAGGCAAGCGCATTCTCGACGGCGAGAGCAATCTGGTTTGCGACCTGGGCGAGGAAACTGACGTCCGCCTGACTAAAGGAATCGTCCCTGAGCCGGCCGAGAACCAAGACACCAATCGCGCGTTTCCGGCTGATCAGCGGTAAAAAGCAGAAAGACTTCAAGCCTTCGCGAACCGCTTTCTGAACGATTGGATAATTGAGCCAGCCGGTGAAGGGACTCTGGAGCGCCAGAGGCTTCATGGTTCGAAATGCCGTGCCGGAGGGCGCTCCTTCGATCGGATAGACCAACTCTTCCTGGAGGAACCCTTTGCTCTCCGGAAAGTCAAGCGCGTAAAGTCTCAGCTGCTTGTTTTCCGCATCCGGGAGCGACAAGCCTGCGTAGTCGCACTGCATCACGCCCCGGACGTCGTGCGAGATGGCACGCAACAGATCGCGGAGCTCCAAATTTGAGACAACCTGATTGGTGACGTCGAGGAGCAGCCGGAGCCGGTCGTTCTTACCCTGCAGTTCCTCAGACGCCCGCCGCAAGGCCGCGAAATTCAACGCGTCGTCGAACGCCAGCGCAATGTAATCCACCACTTGGGACACGAACCGGATTTCGTTTGGCGAGTAGGTATCGGCCCGCTTGCTGCCGAAAGTGATTGCCCCCAGTTTGCGGTGCGCTGTCGTCAGTGGGAGCGCGCAGATCGCGCGAATATGGAGCCTTTTCAAGATCGCTCGCAGCCGGCCATAGCGCGGCTCCAATTCGTCTGTCGACCTCACCAGAGGCTCTTGACGCTCGTAAACCCGTAACGTGAGCGTCTCCTCGGGCGTTAGCTTCTCTTCAGGAACCAGCTCTGATCGACTCGTCATGTCGATGAAATAATTTTGAAACGCATCGGAGTCTTGGTCACGAAGAGATACCCCAGCCACGTCAAACTGCACTACCCCCTGCAACTCGTCCATCAGGATGCCAAAAAGTTCTTTAAGGTCGCGGTGCGCTCCGATGGCTCGGGACACACGCACGAGCGTTTCGTACTGCATTGCAAGCGCCGGGGCTGCGAGCGCATCTAAGTCGTTGTCCACAGTGGGCACCACCGCGTTCAGCATATCCCAGTCCCTCAGATGCCCGGCGGGAAACAATTGATACACGTGATACACGTCGCTATGTCGCGGCGATCGCCCTTTACAAAGCTCCGGGAGGAGTATCGAGCTAACGCTAGATTCCGAGTTTATGCATTCTCACACGACCACGCCTTAGGCCAAGGGCCCCACCTCGCCGGCAGAAAGGAGGGTCCTCCATTTGCAGAGCGTAGTTGCCTGTACTGACAGCTAAGTGACTGCGGCACAGCGACTTAGCTTAGAATTTACATCGCTCGCAGCGAGCAGGCCGGGGGTTCGAATCCTCTTGTCCACCATCTTTTCAACGACTTAAGACTGACATCCGCCGTGGGCTACAGAGACTCTTCGGGTAGGGTCAATCGCTCATTCGCTGCGGCTTCTTACCGCTTTCGCATTACCGCAAGACTTCCAGAAGATTACTGTAATCATCCGTCCAGAGTGTCGTGCCTCCCGATGAGAGGAGACTTCTTCCTGCTGCGTCAAGTTCTGGATTATGCAAAGAGGAATGGTTCTGAGACAAAAAGACCCAATCGGATTGTGATGAGAAAGAGTTTAACCACGGGCGATAAACACGGACGGAGGAGAACTGAAACTCTTTTGCGATTCCGGAAAGGACCGGACTGAGATCGACGGAGCGGTTTGTAATGTGTACAGCAATGATGGAGTCCGCAGAGCGAAGGTGCTCGCGGTAAAGGGAGAAAGCTTCGCGCGTAAGCAGGTGAACTGGGATCGAATCTCCAGAAAAGGCATCAAGAACGAGAACATCGAAGTTTTGACGCTGACCGCGAGCGGATTCCCGTTCGAGAGAAAGCCTTGCGTCTCCATGCACCATTTCAACCGTTCCCTGGGAATCCCGCAGATACGTGAAAAAGGCATGGCTTCCCTGGGAGAGCTGAATAACATCCGAATTGATTTCGTAAAACCGGAAAACATCGCCGGGCCTGGAGAAGACTGCAAGATCCCCCGTTCCCAACCCCACCAAGCCGACACGCATGGGCTGAGCCGGATGGGTACGGAGCAGAAGATTGATCCCGCTCTTGGGGCCATAATAACTGACTGACTCTCGAGCGAGCTTGGGATCAAGATATTGCCTCCCGTGTTCGGTCAGGCGATCGCGAAGGTAGAGGAAGTCATGTCCTGAGTCCGAGCCGCGAATAACGGCAAGCACGCCGTAAAAGTTCCGGGAGCGCGCAACAGAATCGGATAGCTTCAACCGTGCCTCCCATGCAAATGCGATTGCGACGACAAATAGTGCGGCAAGCGCTGCTGCACGAGTCATCCATCGTCCAGAAGACTGGACCGAACGGCGGCGAGTGATCCAATAGACAGCCAGAGCGGCAAGAATAAGAAATCCGGAGAGCACCCGGTACCAGACCGAAAAAATAAATCGATTCTTCAATTCAAGGCCATGCAGCAAAAATGGAATCGGGACTATGACCATGGACAAAAATGCCACGGGCATCCAGGGAAGCGATCGGTGCCACCAGGAATTTGCATCTTGCCGAACGACGAAAAGAAGAAGCGCTCCGGTTATGACGATCGTCAGCGGGAATTCCCATAGACCCAGGAAGATGAGCGGCGCAATCACGCTGACAAAAATCCCGCCGATCGCGCCGCCTAACGAAATGCAAAGATAGAAGCGCGTAACGTGACGCGGGACGGGCCTGGACAACACTATTTCTCCGTGGCAGACCATGCAAGTGGCGAACATAATGGCGAGGTACACCGGGAGTCCTGCTGCGAGGGGCATAGCCGCGGAAAAGAAAAGAGAAATGGCGGCAAGAAATGCGGTTAAGGCGAAAAAGACGTGAAATACGCCGCGCCGGTATAGAGAGGGGTATTCGAAGCACACAATGAAAGAAACCAGATACAGACACAATGGTAATACCCAGAGGAAAGGAAATACCGCCACCTCCTGGCTAATGACATTAGTCGCTGCCAGGAGCATTGCCGAGCCACAGGCCGCTAAGGACACCCACAATAGTTGCCGGCTGAGGGTTGGGCGCACCGAGAGAGATTCTTCGATCTGATGCTCCGGTTTTTCCGTTGAAAAAACATCAGCCGGAATCTTCCGTGGAGCGACAGTGACGCAGAGGACAGCAAACAATAGGTAGCCAATCGACCATAGCCAGGCTTGCGTTCGCAGGTGCAGCATCGGCTCCACAAGAAGTGGGTAGGAAAGCAACCCTAACAAGGAGCCTAAGTTCGAGAGCGAATATAGACGGTAAGGAGAGACTCCCGGGTTCTTCTGCGAAAACCAATGTTGCAGAAGCGGACCAGTCGTCGATAGCAAGAAGAATGGCAGCCCGATGCTTGCAATGAGGAGCCAAAGAATCAGCACAAAAGGATTTGCATCGGCTTGCGGCTTCCAGGCGAAACCGGGAGTGATGGGCGACGGCCATAAGAACGACATCAAGATGAGAAGGACAACGGAACAGATCAAAATCCCGCCGTGCAGCCGGCTCTGCTTTGACGGCGATAGCCGCATCGCGACAAAGTGCGAATACGCATTTCCGCCTAAAAAGAGGACTTGAAAAAACAAGAGACAAACCATCCACACGCCAGGCGCGCCGCCGAACCAGGGAAGGATATACTTCCCGAGGAGCAGTTGAACCTGAAAGAGCAGAAAAGCGCCGGTAAAAACTGTCAAGCTGATCAGCTTGTTGTGAGAGACGGTTGCGTGTTCTCGGAGCTGATCTGGATTTGTCGTTTGGCCTCCTACCTCGCCGACAATTGGCATTGCATTTTCGAATCGTTCCGCCATGCCGAATAGCCTTTCATGAATAGTGTGCGCGATGCCTCACAGTTAGGGCGGACATTTCAGGGAACCTGCCTCCTACAAATAACTATTGACCGGCTAAAATCTATGCCCATTTCAATGATAGGCAATGTTTGAGCAACGGAGCAGATGGAACAGTTGATCCTTCCCTAGCTTGATACGCACACGATTGACAATTCGAGGTTGCCAGGTAGTTTTGATCGGAGGACGATTGGCAGAGAGTTTGGAAAAATGAATGACAAGATGGGGGTAGAGCCATGCGCCTATCGATATACGCTTCCTTGCTGGCTATAGCAGTGGGAATAGCCTCTTGGACAGCGGTGCACCGTCACCGGCAAACACTGTGGTTGAGAGCGTACCGCGAAGCGAACGACTCCCTCCAGCGCGGACATTATGCAGACGCTGAAGGACAACTTCTGATCTTGACCGGCAGCAAACAGCCCGGAGAGCATCAATCGGCTCTGACAATGAACCTGCTGGCAGTAGTTTATCAGGCAGAGGGAAGAAGGTCGGAGGCCGAGCCGCTCTTTGAAAAAGCTATCCAAATTTTCGACAAAGAGCGCCCTTCATCCAATCTGGATTTTGGCAAGGCCTGCAGTAACGAAGGCAGAATGTATTTAGAAGAAGGCAAGCTGCAAGAAGCAGAGCAAAGACTGCAGCAGGCTATTGCAGTGTACAGAGTCAATCCTGACCTAGCTGGTGTGGAACTCGGCGCCGCCTTGCACAATTTGGGATTGGTGCGTGTTGGACAAAGACGCACTGCCGAAGGACAGGTTCTTCTTGAGCAAGCAGTGCAAATCTATGCCAAGAACCTTCGCCCCGATGACTTGAATCTGGCACAGGCGTACCTGGACCTGGCCATTGCCTACAAATTCGGAGGACGGTTTCAGGAGGCCCAAGAGATGGATGGGAAAGCTCTACGAATTCAAGACCAAGTATTTGGGATTGATAGCCCAGTTGCACGAGAAACACGCGCGCGCATCAAGCAAAACGCGGATAGAGAACAATTGCAAAATCAGCAGGCATCCGGAAAACCCCCGGTTCAGCATGCCAAGGCAAACTGAGGGATGATCGTCATGTGTCGGGTTTTAACGATTAGCTAACCGAGTCTGGGCTTCAATTTCCAGCCTGCCGCACCGGGCCTCACTGCGCCCCCGCCTTTATGTGCCATTGTCGGAGGGATTGCTTAGGTGTATGCTGGTTTCCCGGCCTGCTATTTTTCTAGCGAAATGTGCGTCGCATGCGGAATCCAGCCCGCCTGCTGCCCTGCCCTGCTTAAAATTCAACGCCGTCTGACTGGGGAGACGATTGCCGTGAAACCTCTCGCCGCATTTTGGATGCGCTTGCTGGCGTTTGCGCTGCTTGTAATGATTGCCGGAGTCTTACTCATTGAGAGGAAGACCCAGCACAAAACCGGCATCGACCGCGACAACCTCCAATCCTTTGGCGCTTTAAGCCCTGTCTATGCTGCGCCGGTCCAGGTCAAGCTGGTGGACCTCATCCCCGCAAGTCTCAGCGGCGAAACCAATCAAGACAGCGAACCTTTTCTCGCTGTGCAAACAGCCAACCCACAGGTGATGGTCGCTTCGGCATTCACTCCTAATCCCGTTTCGAGCAGCAGCAATGCGCCCGTCTACGTTTCGGAAGACGGGGGCAATAGCTGGGTTCTGAACGCCATCACTCCTGTTCCCCGGATGACCTGCGATATCACGCATGCCATGCCCACTGGCGAGAACCATCCGCGCGGGGACCTCCACGCCGGCACGCTGGCTTGCGCCGCTTCCATCACGCTCGACGAGTCCGAATCCAATGACGTTTCCTCCGGTGCCGTCATGAACGTGCAGTCCACGCGCAGCAACGTGGACCAGCCCTTCGTCCGGGCCCTGGCCATTTCCAATAGCGACCACATCTATGTCGGGGTCAACGATTTCAATCAGCCCAATGGCCACACCGCAACGGTGGACGTCTCGGTCGATGGAGGGGTGACCTACAAATCGTTTTCCATCGAGGCCCGCAACACCTCGGGACAGGATGGCCCATCGGTTCGTCCCGCCATCGCTCCAGACAATACCGTCTACGTGGCCTTTTTCGGCTGGCGCAAATTTAACGGTACAACAGCCACCAGCGACGTCGTGGTCGTGCGCGACGATGCCGGTGGCACGGGCCCCAATCCTTTCCAGGCGCTCAGAGACCCATCCGACAAACTTCCGGGCCGCCTGGTCGTCAAGGGCGCCTCCATTCCGTGGTCCAATGGGCCAACACTGGGTCAGGAACGAATCGGTTCCACTCTTTCCATCGCCGTCGACCCTAACAACAGTTCCACGGTGTACGTCGGATGGGCTGACCACGGAAACAAGGGCGACATATATACGCTCCATGTGCGCCGCTCCACCGACCGCGGTCTTACCTGGTCGAAGGCGGACCTGCCGCATACCACGATCAGCAACGCCACAAACATCGCGTTGGCAGTGGCTAATAATGGCGCCGTCGGGCTTCTCTACCAGCAACTTGCTGCCGGCCGCTGGGTTACACATGTAGTGCAATCGCACGATGGCTTCGCGACGGCTCAGGACCTCATTCTCGCGAATGTCCCGGCGGATACGCCGGTGCAGCAGTTCTTGCCTTATTTGGGGGACTACGACTATTTGCTTTCCGTCGGGAACGAGTTCCGGGGCGTTTTTTGCGCCAACAACTCGCCAGAGCTCGCGAATTTCCCCCAAGGCGTGACCTACCAGCGCGCGGCGGATTTCAAAACAAAGACCCTCACGGATGGCTCGGGCAACCCCGTGGCGGTTTCTATCGATCCATTTTATTTTAGCGTTCCCGTGATTCCGTGAAGCGCGTTTGCACCAGGACGCGGAAGAAGGAGAGGCAGATATGAATTCCTCGTTAAACTTCCTTGCCGGCATCCTCTCGACTGCCCTGCTTGCACCGTGCGTCGCCGGGTTCCCGCAGGGGCAGAACAACCAAGCTACTCTGGCCAAACAATCGAGCATCATCTTTTCGGGCACGGTTAACCAGCTTGGCGCAGTCTCCTTTGTGGGCGTTCCCCAATCGCCCCAGACGATAGTCGTTCGCGTGGACTCCGTCCTGAAAAAACCTCCCGCTGTCTCGCTGAAGAAGGGCGACAACATCACCGTCGAAGTGAAAGACCCATCCGCCTTCCAACAAGGCGCGCAAGCAACGTTCTACGCAGAAGGCTGGATCTTTGGTTCCGGTGTGGCCGTCAAGGAACTGGGTCACGACTTCAACCCGGGCGGGGGAACTCCTGCCGAGAAAGCCCGTACGGGCGAAGCCGCCCTCGGCCAGATGCAAAAGCAAATCAATGATCAAGATATACAAAACCGCATGGCGTCGTCGGACTTGGTTGTCATCGGCCGCATTACGGATGTCCACCGCTGGACCATCCCCAAATCCGCCGCCGCGCGTTATCCCATCTCCGAACACAGCGCGGACTGGCATGAAGCCGTTCTCCAAATCAAAACCATCCTCAAGGGAACAAAACCCAAGGGGGGCAAGATGGCCGTGCGCTTTCCGCTCTCCAGAGACGTAGCCTGGATTAACTCTCCCAAATTCCAGAAGCAGCAGCAGGGGATTTTTTTCCTGAAGAGGGATCAGGTATCCGGCGATCCCACGGCTACGCTGGGAAGCGAACAGGTGTACGCCTATACCTGCCTAAAGCCCGGCGACTGGCTCCCACTGTCGGACGAACCCCGTGTCCGCTCTCTGCTCAAAAAGTAAGGACCGCACGGCTTGGAACAAACGCACCGCGCCAGAACCAAACACTCTGCGAAACTTGCGATTAGCTGAAGCCCTGATTCCATTCACAGAAACTACGCGGCGGAAATCAATCGTTTGGCGAACGCTATGGCTTCCTCAGCGTGTCCGTTCTCATTCAGGCGCGCGCGAACGAAATCGGGCGTACCGCCGCCTTTGCCCGGAAAACGTTGCAACGTCTGCTTCAATAAGGCGTTTAAATCTTTTCCGGCACCCGGGTGCTGCGCAAAAATCACGTGGCCGGACGCCGAGCGCGCCAGCAGCGCGACGGTCTTTTCGAACTTGGCAAGCTGGGTAGCCAACTGCCCCAGATATTCCTCCTGAGTATCTTCGCCAAACACGCGGTCCACTGCGCGGATACCGCTCGCGTCGACATTAGTAGACTGCAGCGCGGCCGCCGCCTCTGCTTCCGCTAATCGCTGGAGCAGCGCCTTGACATTCTTGAAATGCGCGTCGCGCTCGGTAAGCGCGCGTTCCGAAGCGGCCACGACCTCTTCCGGAGCACATTTCAGTTCCTCGCCAAGGCGTCGCAGGAGTTGAAAGTCGCGCCGGGCAAAGCGTTCCGCGCGGCGCCCGCAGACAAATTCGACGCGCCAATCCTGGCGGACTTTCGTGCAGCGGCGGACCAGGAGCATGCCGATCTGGCCGGTGCGCTGGACGTGGGTGCCGCCGCAGGGTTGCAAATCAGCAGACTCTATTTCGATGGCCCGCAGGATGCCGTCCCGCTCGACTTCTTTTCGCACGCCGAGTCGCGACAACTGGTCCGCGGTACCGTAGCGCACGTTGACCGGACGATTCTCGAAGATAATTTGATTTGCAGCTCGCTCGGCGCCCTCGAGGATTTCTTCGGACGGTTCCGGGCCCCGCAAATCGATGGTGCACAGTTCGCTTCCAAGGTGGAAGGAAACCGTGGGCAGGCCGAAGCGCTCCTGAAACATGGCGGACAGCAGGTGCTGGCCGGTATGCTGCTGCATGTGGTCGAAGCGCCGCGGCCAGTTGATGCAGCCCTTGGCTTCGCCGAGTTCCACGGGTTGGTCAACCGTGTGGATAATTTCGTTCTCCGCATCGCGGACGTCGATGACGTTGGCTTCACCCAGCTTGCCCAGGTCGTGCGGCTGGCCTCCGGAAGTGGGATAGAAGGCGGTTTGATCGAGGACGACTTCCCAAGCTGGCGCTTTGGCCACCGGTGAGAAAGGAACCAAAGCCGGCTCGCAACTTGTGACCCGCGCGGTGAATTCCGTTGCGAATGCGTCGTCGTAATAGAGCCTGCGCGCGGTCACAGTGCTCCTCCGCCGCCGAGCTGGAGCGCGCGCTGCCAGGCTTCGGCGTATTTGTAGCCCGTGCCGGTGTTAAACAGTACGACAGATTCTTCCGGCTTGATCCAACCAGAAGCGGCGAGCTTTCTTGTAGCGATCACGGTTGCTGCCCCTTCGGGAGCGGCGAATATCCCTTCGAGAAAAGCGAGTTCCCTTCCAGCGTGGAGCATCTCATCGTCAGTCACGGTCAGTGCGATTCCTTTCGTTTGGCGCAGCATGCTCAAAATCATAAGATCGCCCAGCGGCCCTGGCACGCGCAACCCGGAAGCGATCGTCGCCGCGTTCGGGAAGAACTGAGCCGAACTCTGGTGTGCGAGCCACGCCCGGACGATTGGCGCGCAGCCTTCGGCTTGCACGGCCACTATGCGCGGCCGCTCCGTGCCGATCCAGCCCATCTCCTGCATTTCGTCGAAGGCTTTGCACATCCCGATCAACCCGACGCCCCCTCCGGTGGGATAGAGAATCACGTCGGGCAACTTTCCTCCAAACTGCTCCCATAATTCGTACCCCATGGTTTTTTTGCCCTCGACGCGGTAAGGCTCCTTAAGCGTGGAGACGTCGTACCAGCCTTCGCGGTCCTTGTGCTCGGCGACATATTTGCCGCAATCGGAGATCAAGCCATTCAGCTTGACGACCTTGGCGCCAAACGCCTGGCATTCCATCACGTTGGCTGAAGGCGTGTCTGCGGGCATCACGATGATCGCGGCGAGCCCCGCGGCCGCCGCGTAGGCTGCGAGCGCGCCGCCAGCATTGCCCGCCGTGGGTGCCGCCAATGCCGTTGCCCCCAGCTGCTTGGCGCGAGAGACCGCGATGGTCATCCCGCGCGCCTTGAAGGACCCGGTAGGATTCAATCCCTCGTCCTTGACGTAGAGGCGTTGCAATCCTTCCTGCCCACAAAGTATTGATGCGCCCAGCCGCTCGGCGTGTACCAAAGCCGTCATGCCCTCGCCCAGCGAAACCGCCTGATCGTTCGGCAAGACCTCCGCGTAGCGCCAGAGGGTTCGCGGCCGGCTCTTCAGGCTATCAAGCGTAAGCGTGGCGGCGGCCCGCCGCAGGTCGTAGCGAGCTAGCAGTGGCTTCCCGCAGGTACAGAGGTGCTGTTCTATCGAAGCGTCGTATTTTTTGCCGCACGCAGAGCACTCCAGCTCAACGACATTCAAGGTTTTGGCCATCACTGTAAAAGTCTAGCACAGGCGTTTTTTGCGCTGGCCGACTCACGCAGCGCTTCTTCTTATCTCCTTAATCCCATACCCAAGGTGACGCCGCAGAAGAGTCCTGAGGGTTACGCCATCGGCATATCCGACTCGTGCAGCGATTTCTTCTACACTCTCGTCAGTCGTCTTCAGCAGATGCACCGCGCGCTCCACACGAAGCTCCTGGAAATAGGATAGTGGTGACTTCCCCAGCACGGCTTGCATGCGGCGCGCCAGCGTCCTCTTACTTGCTCCGGCTGTTGTCGCGGCGTCGTCGAGCGAAAACCCATCCGTAAGCCTCCCGCGCGCCCAGCGCTCGAACCGCTCTACGAGTGGATCAGAATGGGCAAGATGATCGACAAGAACATAGGCGGACTGTGACGGCCGTGAATCCACAACCAGATATTTCGCCGTCAGAGCGGCAAGCCTCGGGCTTTTCTGCCGGATGAGCCATAAGGCCAGGTCCACGTGGCTTAGGGCCGCTCCAGCCGTTACGAACTTTCCGGATTTTACGATCATCCGCGATTCATCCAGGCGCACCTTCGGATATCTCTGGCGAAATAAGGGAGAGAGCCACCAGGTTGTGGTCGAGTCTTGGTTATCGAGTAGCCCTGATTCCGCCACGACGAATGTCCCGACACAGGCAGCCGCCGTGCCCGCTCCTCTTTCCGCCCACGACCGCAGCGTCTCCGCTGCGTCGCTCACATCGGGTCTCGCAAGAGCTGCCTGCAGCGGGCCTGGCATCTTGAATCCGATCGCTGGAACCACCACCCAATCGGGAACGATCCGCATCGGGGCAGCAGCAACGGGAACGATCAGCCCTTGCGATGTTTTGACCGCCTTGCGCACTCCGACGATAGCCACGTCGAAGCGCGGCGAAGCCAGACCAGACATTTCCGCGAGTTCGTTCGCGGTCTCAAAGGCGTCTAGCACGGTCGCCAGACCCGTATCAAAAACTCCATCCAGCGCCAGCACGTAGATCCTCATGGCAAATATGATATCAAATCTGGCGATCTTGCCAATAGCCTAAGCACTGCGCAAGAGCTATCTTGGCTGCTCGCGAGATGGATCGAGTTAAGGAGAAACCCGATGGTTACAGTCGCATTGTTCGCACGTTTGGAAGCCAAAGCCGGGAAGGAAAACGCCGTCGCGAAGTTCTTGGAAACAGGGCTAGCCCTGGCCAATCAAGAAGCGACCACGCCTATATGGTTCGCGCTGCGCTTGGGGCCGGCGACCTTTGGCGTCTTCGACGCCTTCAGCGACGAGAGCGGCCGCCAAGCTCATCTCAATGGCCCCATAGCCAAGGCGCTCATGGCCCAAGCGCCCGACCTGTTCTCCAAACCACCGGCAATCGAACGGATTGATGTTCTAGGCGCAAAGCTTCCTAAATAGCGAGGTGGCCCCGTCTGGTGACCCGTTTCATCAGGCCACATCAGGAAAGGGTCGGCGATCATGAATGAACTGCGGCGGAACCTTACCGTCATGTGCGATACCGGGAGGAAATATCTCAGCAAGGTATCGTCAACTTGTGTCGCTAAGTGCGAGAGGATCCGTTTCCCTGACTCCCGCATGCCCGGGAACCCGCCTCGCTAAACCTAGTCAGCTTTCTCGAACCTCAATTCCGACATAGTCTTGCCTTCCCCATTTTTCACAATCCGAGCCATCTTCTTTCCGTCCTCAGAGATCTTGCTGCTAATCGTCGTTGTCACCTTTCCGTTGTCCTTCAACACCAACTCATAGGTGCGCTCATCGGGGAACCCACAACTGTACAGAGTCCCTTCCAAAAGCCTGTTGGGATGATCTTTGCCGTCGCAATCCCGTTGGTCCGTAATTCCGTCCGCGGCCGTGGTTGTAAATACGTCGCCCTTGGCTGTGTACTTGATCACGCTCGGGTCGGACTTTTCCCAGTTGCGTTTCCAAAACCCGATGAATGGATCATTCTTTGAAGCAGGTCCTCCTCTCCGGTCATACGCGATTCTCATGGCCTTAGCCTCCGGAGCGTTGACCACCTGATTCGTTACCGTAAGCGTGTTCCGATCTGGGGACACCTGCCACTTGTCAGTGTTGTCCAGCTTGCCGTGGAAATAAGTATCATGTTGGGCGGTTCCATCGGCCATTTTTTGGAAGCTCGCCTCCCATCTTGCATCATCGGGATACTTGGACAGTCTCCCGTCGTAATTGCTGACAACGCTGCTTGAACATGAGCCATCTTCCTTGCAACCGTAGCTCACCTTGATGCCGCCTGCTTCACCCTCGATCTTCAGCGTAGTGGATTGATCCGGGGGAAGTTGTTTCCAGGTCCCCAACAGCTTCTCCGACCGCTGAGACTTAACCCCAGTGACTGACTGTCCGGCTGCCAGGACTGCGGAGAGCGATAGCCACAACAAACCACTCCAGAACAAGGTTCGACGCATATTGACCTCCTGATTCAATGGAGAAGCCGCCTCTAGTGGGCGAACACTACCTCTGGGGGCCGCAATCGTCAAACCGCACTCTGGATCGGCGTCGAGCGCAGATCTTCCCCAATCAGACGGCGCCTGTAGATCCATGGGCGTATTCTCGTACGTCATCATGAACATGGTCCTGCCGTGGAGACACTCCTCGTAGAACTTAAAGGCCCCTTCGCACTTGCCGTCGAATGTCAAATTTGGATACAACTGCACCCCGCCCTCCTTGAACCATGAACTATCCGGATGATTCAGGATGCCTCTATCACAATTTCCTCTTACCTCTCACACCGCCCAATTCTCCACTTTCAACCCCCGCACCCGCCGGAACCCCCGCTCGTTATTCGTGACCAGCGTCAACCCCGCCGCTTTGGCATGCGCCGCAATCCACAAATCGTTGTTCCCGATCATCCGCCCTTTGCGCTCCAGCTCCGCTCGCATCGTTCCATAAGCCTCCGCCGCGGCTTCCGGCAATCCCATCACGGGGAGCGCCTGCGCCAACTCCCGCAAAAGCTCCAGCGCCGCCGCCCGCTGCGCGCTTTTCTCCGCCACGTACAGCAGTTCCCCAAACGTAATCACCGAAAGCACCGCCTCTCCCGCCTTCAGAGCGCGAAACCGCCGCAGCACCTCCTCCGGCTTTTTCCGCCGGATGTAAATGCAAATGTTCGTGTCCAGCAGGAAGCGCGCCTCCATCACAGCCCCTTGCGCTTCTGCGGTTTGTCCTTTTTCCGTCCCGCCAGCGTCACGTCCGCGGGCAGCGCCGCCAGCAAATCAAACGCCCGCGCCATCGTCCCCGTGCGCTCCCGCAGCACGATCTCATCGCCGCGCCGCGATATCTCCACTTCCTTGCTCTTCACCCGGAACGCCTTCGGCAAACGCACCGCCTGGCTGTTCCCCGACTTGAACACCTTCGCCGTCGCCATCGCCACCCCTTTTCCAATGTATATACGCCAAGTATGTACGTTTTTCCAGTCACTGCGCCTGTTGTCCGAAGGCCATCAGCAGAATTGGCCGCGCCATTATGGCTCCATCCGTCGCATAAACGCATGCGACTCCTCCCACGCAGAACCGCTACAATCACAGCTTCTGAGAATCCGCTGTCTACGAATCGAGGCGAATGATGGAACATAACTTGCCGCACACCATATCGCTTCTCACTCGCACCCCCACTGCTCTCGATGCGCTTCTGCGTGATCTACCGGAAACGTGGACGTTCCGAAACGAAGGTGCAAACACTTGGAGCGCGTTCGATGTCATCGGCCATCTGATTCACGGCGAGCGCACGGATTGGATGCCGAGGGCAAGGATGGTGCTGCAGTTCGGCGAGGCCAAGGCCTTTGAGCCCTTTGATCGTTGGGGACAGGAACGAGAGAGCCAAGGTAAGTCGCTGGGGCAGCTATTGGATGAATTTGCTAGGCTGCGGTCAGAAAACCTTGACGAACTGCGTGCATTGAATCTGCGGCCAGAGGAACTGGCGCGGCGTGGACGGCATCCTGCCCTCGGAGTAGTTACCCTGTCAGAGCTGCTGGCGACCTGGGCAGCCCATGACTTAACTCACCTTCACCAAATCTCCAGGGTTATGGCCCACCAATACCGCGGGGCCGTGGGTCCGTGGAGAGCATACCTCGGGGTGCTCCAGTGCGCCGGCCACAGCTCTCCGTAATGAACTCTTCAGACATGCGGCAGACCGTTAACGTGGTCATGACCATCCGCTCCAATTATTGCGTCGGCGACCCATATCCTATTTCACGGTACAATTGAAGGATGGCGGTGCGACTCATTGCGCTGGATATAGACGGCACGCTGTTGGATAGCCGCTGGCAGCTTCCCGAGGCTAACCGCGCGGCAATCGCAGAAGCGACCCGCCGGGGCATCGAGGTGGCGCTGGTCACCGGGCGGCGCTATGATTTTGCCATGCCGGTGGCGCGCCAGCTGGATTCTCCGCTGACCATGATTGTGAACAATGGCGCCCTGATCCGTTCAAAAGAAGGCCGGACGCATCTGCGTCATCTCCTGTCGCGAAGCTCAGCGGAACAGGTTCTCGAGCTG
>DATNLB010000381.1:0-3877 GCA_035603095.1 Candidatus Acidiferrales bacterium | reverse complement strand
CTCTACGCTCGCTATCGTCGGCCCCACGGGTTGCGGGAAGACCACGCTCGCCGCTCTCATTGCACGCCTGTGGGAAGCTCCCGATGACTGCGTCTTGATCGACGGGCGTCCGATCCGCGAGTGGCCCCTCATCACGCTGCGCCAGTCCATCGGCTTCGTCCCGCAGGACACCTACTTGTTCGGCGAAACCGTCGGCGGAAACATCGCTTTCGGCCTGGCGGAATATGACGAGCAGCGTGTCCGCGAAGCCGCCGAAATTGCCAGCCTGCACGGCGACGTCCAGGACTTCGGCAAGGCTTACGAGACCATGGTCGGCGAACGCGGCATCACTCTATCCGGCGGCCAAAAGCAGCGGGCCGCGATAGCGCGCGCTGTCGTCCGCGATCCGCGAATTTTGATCCTCGACGATTCGCTCTCCGCCGTGGACACCCAAACCGAGGAGCGCATCCTCACCGGACTGCGCGGAATCATGGAAGGCCGTACCACGATTCTGATCTCGCACCGTACCTCGACGGTCCGCGACGCCGACCAGATCGTTGTCTTGATCGACGGCACCATCGCCGAGTGCGGAACGCACGACGAACTGCTCGCGCGCGGCGGCTACTACGCAGATTTGTATCAGAAGCAGTTGCTGGAAGAAGAGCTCGAGCGCGCATGAGCAACCTGCACGAAGAAGAGGCCCTCGGCAAAGCGTATGATTCGCGCTTGATGCGTCGGCTTCTGCAGTACATGAAGCCCTACCGCTGGCGCGTGGCGCTCGCGCTCGTCATGGTGGCCATCGTCACCCCGCTCGAACTGGCCCCGCCGCTGATCTTTCGAAAGGCCATCGACAGTTACTTTGTTCCCGCGCTGAGTCATGTGATCCCGGAAGCATCGGCATGGTCCGGCATCGGCTGGCTGAGCCTGCTCTTTCTGGCCGTGCTGACGTTCGATTTCCTCGCCCAATACATCCAGATTCGCATTATGCAACGCGTCGGCCAGCAAACCATGTACGACATGCGCGGCGAGATATTCAGCCACATGCAGCGTTTGCCGATGAGCTACTTCGACCGCAATCCTATGGGCCGGCTGGTCACGCGCGTTACCACGGACGTCGATGCCCTCAACGATCTCTTCGCCGCCGGCGTCGTCACCATGATCAACGACTTCTTTCTCCTCGCGGTCATGGCCGGCTTGCTCTTTAAGATCGACCGCCGCCTTGCTCTCGACACCCTTGCCGTTCTCCCCGGGATCCTAATCGTCACCATGATTTTCCGCAAATTCGTCCGCGACGCGAATCGCCGCATCCGCACGGCCATCGCCCGCATTAACGCTTTCCTTCAGGAATACATTTCCGGCATGAGCGTTGTGCAGCTATTCAACCGCGAACGTAAGGCCATGGACGAATTCCAAAAGCGCAATCGCGACAATATGCTCGCTTGGCGCCATGCCATTCTCGCCTACGCTCTCTTCTATCCGGCGGTCGAATTTCTCAGCTTCGCCACCATTGCCTTGATTTATTGGTCCGGTGGCAACCGCATTCTCTCCGGCACGCTCACCCTTGGTGTTCTCACGGCGTTCACCATGTTCGCGCAGCGCTTCTTCCGGCCGATCCAGGACCTCAGCGAGAAATTCAATATCCTCCAGTCCGCGATGGCGGCGTCCGAACGCATCTTCAAATTGCTGGACGAGCCAGCGCCCGCCGGATCGGATCCCAACGCCATTCCGCTCGACCATCCGCGCGGCGAGATTGAATTCCGCAACGTGTGGTTCAGCTATCGCAACGTCCCGGAACCTGCCGAAGAAGATTGGGTTTTGCGCGACGTCTCCTTCCGAGTCGAGCCCGGGCAGACCATCGCCATCGTGGGGCACACGGGCGCGGGGAAGACCACTCTGATTTCCTTGTTGCTGCGCTTTTACGACATTCAGCGCGGACAAATCCTCCTGGACGGCAAGGACATTCGATTGATCGAATTGCAGGATTTACGGAGGCAGTTCGGCATCGTGTTGCAGGATCCATTTCTATTCACCGGCACGATTGAAACGAATATCCGGCTCGGCACGCCGGGCATCGACCGCCCCACGGTGGAGCGCGCCGTCGAGGAGATTGGGCTTGGGGAGTTCATTCGCTCGCTGCCGGAGGGAGTGGGAGCCAGCGTTAACGAGCGCGGCTCAACGCTTTCGGTCGGACAGCGGCAGCTCATCAATTTTGCGCGCGCGCTGGCGCACAATCCGCGCTTCCTGATTCTGGATGAAGCCACTTCGAGCGTGGATACGAAGACGGAGCTGCTCATTCGCGAAGCCTTGAACCGCTTGCTCTCCGGTCGAACCGCGCTGGTCATCGCTCACCGCCTGAGCACGATTCAGCACGCGGACCGCATTCTCGTGTTTCACAAAGGGCGCTTGCGCGAGCAGGGTGCGCACCAGGAGCTTCTCGCGCAGCGTGGAATTTACTATCGGCTCTACCAGTTGCAATACAAGGAGCAGGAGCTGCACCTTCCCATCGAAGCCAACGGCTCGGCCGAACCCTCCGTGTTACCGGCCAGCGATTGATTCTTGCGCAATACAGACATGCCGCCAATTCCGCTCCTTCTCTCCGCCGGCGAAGCTTCCGGAGATATGTACGCCGCGCGGCTCGCGACCGCGTTGAAGCAGCGCCTGGACGTGGCGATTTTCGGGATGGGCGGATCGCAGATGCGCGCCGCGGGCGTCGAGATCATCACGGATTATTCGGAGGTTTCGGTGGTGGGCATCACCGAAGTGCTGAAGCGGTTGCCGTCGTTGTTCCGCGCCATGAGGCGGCTCGCGGACGAAGCGGAGCGCCGGAAGCCGCCGCTTGCGATCCTGACGGATTTCCCCGGTTTTCACCTGCGGCTGGCCCGCAAGCTGCTGCCCAAGGGCATTCGAAACGTTTATTATATCTGCCCGCAATTCTGGGCCTGGCGGCCGTGGCGTGTGAATCTGGTGCGGCGGCGATTCGCCCAGGCGCTGTGTATTTTCCATTTCGAGGAAAAGTTCTACGCCGATGCCGGCGTGCCGGTGAAATTCATCGGCCATCCGCTCGTAGGAAATGTAAAGGCCACTCTGACTCGGGAATTGTTTTGCAGGAAGTACGGTCTGGAACAAGGGGATCCCATCATCACCATCCTGCCGGGAAGCCGGCGGGGGGAGATCGCCCACCATGTTCCGGTACTGGTGGAAGCGCTTGCGGAGTTGGGACGGACCTTGCCGGGCAGTTTTGGCGTTGTGGTTGCCGTAGCGCCCGGGCTGGACTTGGAGAAATTGAAGGGGCTGTTTCCAACACAGCTGCAAGTCAAACTCATTGAGGAAGACACGTACAACGCGCTAGCAGCCGCGGACCTGGTGATCGTCTCCAGCGGCACGGCCACGGTGGAAACAGCCCTGCTCGGTAAACCAATGATTGTGGTCTACCGGCTCTCTCCGCTGACAGCGCGGCTGGCAAAACCGCTGGTGAGAACCAAGTTTTTCAGCATGGTAAATTTGATCGCGGGACGCGCAGTCGTCCCTGAATTGATCCAGGACGACTTCACACCACAACGAGTCGCCGCAGAAGCGGAAAAACTGCTTTCTCTTTCGGAAGAAGGTAAGCAGCGAGTGGAAGAAATGCGCCGCGGGTTGGAAGAAGTGCGGCAGCTCCTGGGCCCCCCGGGAGCGGTCGAAAGGGCCGCGGATGAAATTGCAAAGTTGTTGACCGTGCCCAAAAGCAACGCGAACTGATGGGTTGGTATCTTATAGGTGTACATTGGTGCAGAATTGAAGATATTTGAAAGGGGTCCGATGGCCCTTCGCCGAAGAGTTTCTGGTACGTTTGTCTTCTTTACGCTGATCTTTCTGTCTTACGCTGCCGCGCCGCTCCATGCCCAGGCTCCCCGGCCCG
>DATNLB010000616.1:0-3875 GCA_035603095.1 Candidatus Acidiferrales bacterium | reverse complement strand
ATCCATTGGGCTTCTTGATGATCATGAACCGCAGCGACTGCTCGCCCGCATGCACGGTGAAGAGATGCATGCTTCCATCCTGTACTTCGGCGACCGGCACGCGAACGATATTCCCGGCTGCTTCAATCGGCCGCGCTGCCGGCGGCGCCGAGTTTGCCCGCGCATAGATGAAATCCGCCGTCAGCACCAGAATCACGGTGAGAGATGCGACTGCCGCAGCCATCATCCAACGCCGCTGCCGCCGGTTCTGCGATTCCAGAAGACGCTTCTCCGCGTCGTTCAGAGTTTCCCGAGCGTTCTTGTCGTGGGAAGCGGCCTGCCATTCGCGCAGGATCAGCAACGTGGCAGCCCCAAAAATAAACACAAAAAAGAACAATTCATTCCGTACGATCGGCCCCAGAATCGCCATCTCCGCCTTGCTCGAAGGCAGCCAGCGCGCCTCGCTCAACTCATGCAAACCGGTGAGCGCCAGTTGAAAGGCGACGAGCATCAAGATGACGCTAGTCGCCGCAAAGAAACGGTGCAGCGGAATGCGTAAGGTGCCTTTGAAGAAGAAAAGTCCCACCGCGACGGCCGCCGCAATCCCCACTATCGTTCCGATCCATGTCTGCAAGCCCTCGCTCGAAAGCTCCACGGCACGCAGAATCAGCGCCAGCTCCGCCCCCTCGCGCAGGACCATGAGGAAAACGAAAAGGAATATGCCCCAGCCCGCCGCGCTCCCGGCGCGCTCGGCATAAGCCTCCACCTTTTGCTCGATCTCTTTTTTCAGGTGGCGCGCAACGCGGTTCATCCATACGATCATCGTAACAACGAAGACCGCCGCGATCAGGAGCATCAGCCCCTCGAAGCCGTCTTCGCTGATGCGCCAGCGCTCCAAGGCCACCGCCACTCCCAGACTGAGCGCGGCAGCGGCTGCCACGCCGTACCAGACGAAACGTGTCAGATGCCCACGGCTTGTGCGGGAAAGATAGACGAGGATAATGCCGACGACGAGAGAAGCTTCAACGCCTTCACGAAGTGCAATTAGTAGAGCCGAGAGCACGAAAACTCCAGTTGTGAATGATTTGCAACTACGATTTAAGTGTACCGCACGGGGAAACTTCCGTCAACCGGACCAGACTGGTCCTATTTACTCTTCGGGGTTAGGTTATCCTGTCTGATGCTCATGCGCACCATACGCCTAAGCAGCTCTTTGCTCTTGTGGTTACTGCTTTGCCCACAGGCTCCCGCGCAGGTACCCGCACCATCGCAGCTTCAAGCCCCAGCGGTTCGCCCCGATCCCAAGCGCGCACAGAAGGCTGCCGAACGGGGCGACAAAGCCGAAGCAGCAGGGCGCTTCGATGAAGCGCTGGGGGCTTACGAAGAGGCCGCGCGTTACGCCCCGCAGGATGCCGCTGTCGTCGAACGAGGTGTCGCGCTGCGCTCCAAGTTGGTTCGCGCGCACGTAGAGGCTGCAGAACGCGACGCGTTGGAGGGCCATCTGCACCAGGCCACCGAGGAATTGGGAGCAGCGCTCCGGGTCGATCCCGGAAACACCATCGTCGCGGAGCGTCTCACTCAACTCAAGACCATGGACGATGAGCCCCACGCAGGGACTGCGCCCGCAATCTCCGGCCTTCCTCGGCTACAACCGCAAGCCGGAAAACGCAACTTGGACCTGCGCGGCGATACCAAGACGGTCTACGAACAGTTGGCGGGCCTCTTCGGCATCAAAGTGACCTTTGATCCGGACATCAATGTTAGGAGCGTGCGCCTGCACGTCGATAGCGTGGATTTCTACACCGGCTTGACCCTCATTGGCGCGCAATCGGGAACCTTTTGGCGCCCATTGAATCCCACTTTGATGTTTGTCGCTCCAGACACGCAGGAGAAGCGGCGGCTGTACGCCATGGTCGCAGAGCAGACCTTCCCCCTCTCCGCAGCCGTCGGCCCGGAGGATGTTACCGAAATCCTGCGCGTCCTGCGCGACATCACCGGATCAACGCGCATCGATCTCGACACTCGCAGCCGCACCATCACCATGCGCGACACTCCGGAGCGCCTCGCCCTTGCCGGTGAACTCATCCAGCAACTGGAAAGGGCTCGTGGTGAAGTTATGCTGGAAATCGAACTCCTCGAAGTCAACCGCAACAAAGCGCGCAGTCTTGGTATTACGCCCCCGGCTTCTGAGCAGCTCATCGGGCTGAACACCGCCGACCTGAACAAGCTCAAGTCTTCGACAACCCTGACAAATCTGCTCACCAACATCCAACAGGTTTTCGCGGCAAAGGGATTCTCCGGCATACCGGCTGTCGTTCCCATCGGCGGAGGTCTCTCTACTTTTCTGCTTACCCTTCCCAGCGGCGCGGCCAATTTCTCCGATTCTCTCTCGCTGGTGCAGAGCGGGCGCCAGGTGCTTCTGCGCGCGCAAGATGGAAAGCCAGCCAGCTTTTTCGTCGGCGATCGCTTTCCTATTACGCTTTCCTTGCTCTCCGGAAGCCTGGGGACTGGCGGCGCGTTGACGGGGGTGCCGGGCTCCACGGTTTTCCCCGAGACCAGCTTCACCGTCGGCAAGAATCCCGTGACGCTCGTCGCGGGCAATTTCAATGCGGGCACATTGCCGGAACTTGCCGTTGCCAATCGCAACGACAACACCATCACCGTCTTGCGGAATCAGGACAGCGGAAACTTTGTTGCCGAGGTCAACTCGCCATTCTCGTTGCCGGTAACAGCGATTGGTCCCACAGCACTCGCTGAGGGAATTCTTCGCAATAGGTCCAGCTCCGGAACGAATGCCAGCCAGACGCCGGATCTGGTGGTCGCGAATGCGGAGTCGAACAATGTCACGGTCCTGCTCAGCTCACTTGACAGCAGTGGAAATTTGCTGCTGAAAGAAGCGACTGGCTCTCCCTATCCCGTGGGAAACTCGCCGAGTTCCATTTTGCTGGCGGATTTTGACGGTGATGGCAACCTCGATTTTGCCGTAGCAAATGAAGGGGACAGCACGATTTCCCTCTTCAAAGGCGACGGGAACGGCGGCTTCACTGAATTTCCCGGTTCTCCCTTCGCACTCGGTGGCACACTGGCCATCGATTCGACTTCCCTTCCCGGCGCGACGCTGCAGGTACCCTATTCCGCTTCTTTGCGCGCTGCGGGAGGTATCGGTGCGCGTACCTGGAGTGTTATTGCAGGAACCCTTCCGAGCGGGCTCTCTCTGAACCCAGCGACGGGAACAATTAGCGGCACGCCGACCACAGCAGGTAATTCAAATTTCACGGTGAGCGTCGCCGATTCCGGAACTCCTACGAAATCCGTGATGACCACACTGAGCATATCCGTCGCGGCGGTTGCCCCTCTTCTAGCCGTTGCGAACTCCCTGCCGAACGGCAACATCGCAGGACCTTACGACGCAGTATTGACGGCGACCGGCGGAAAGGCTCCCTACACATGGACGGTTACCGCCGGTGCGTTGCCCACAGGGCTGACCCTGGCGCCATCTACGGGCGCGATTACCGGAACCCCCACTGCGGGGAGCTTCACTTTCACAATGCAAGTCACGGATTCCAGCGCCCCTGCCCTGACCGCGCAGCAGCAGTTCACGCTCTCGCCATTCACAGGTCCGGAACGCGGACCCGTGGCTCTGGTGACCTCCAATTTTCGAAACAGCACGCTGGCCAATGCGAATAACGCTCCCGCAGTGGACCTCGCGCTAGTCAACGAGGCCTCCAATAATATTTCCATTCTGTTGGAAAGTGTGGACACCAACGGAAATGTTACTTTTACGGAAGCCACGAACTCGCCGATTGCGGTGGGGACTTCTCCCGTTGCTATCGCCACGGGAGACTTGAATGCCGACGGGGTGCCGGACCTTGCCGTCGTAAACCAGGGCGATAATA
>DATNLB010000382.1:0-8954 GCA_035603095.1 Candidatus Acidiferrales bacterium | reverse complement strand
AGAGGCATGCAAATCAGGCCGCGGCCGTTCTTGGCCATGAAGTTGATGGCGTCGGGGGTAATCTTTTCGGCGGCCATGGCCAGGTCGCCTTCGTTTTCGCGGTCCTCGTCGTCGACGAGGACGACCATGCGGCCCTGGCGGATTTCTTCGACGGCTTCTTCGACGGTGGCGAACATTTTAGAGTTCTCTCTCATGGGAAAAGAATAGAAGTAATGAGGTAACGATGTAAAGAAGCATGGGAGGGGATAGGAATAGGAGATAGAGTTGAGTCGCGGCGAATATCCGGGGCCGGGGAGCGCATGTCAAAGATTGACATTGTTGACGCGAGGGGATAGGTTTGGATGGAAGGCGGGGCACAAAGAGGCAAACCCATGGACCAGATGAACGTATCGATTACAGACCGTCTTGCAGGCTATGTGAGAAAGAAGGTGAAAAGCGGGCGGTACAACAACGCAAGCGAGGTTGTGCGCGAAGCGTTGCGGCGAATGGAGGATGAAGACGCGCGCGCGGTGCGGCTGGCAAAGCCCACAGCGGAGGACATCCTAACGGACCTGACGGAGCAGCAGCTCGACGGCATCCGGCGCCGCGTCCGGGTCGGGATTGAATCCATCGATGCCGGCAAATACACGGAGTATGACGGACGAGAGGGATTGAAGGATCTGGCGGACGGGGTGAAGGCGAGGGGGCGGAAGTTGCTTGCTGGCGAAGACTCGGAGCGGTAATGCGTTACCGGGTCTCAGAAAATGCGGAGCGCGATCTCGATGAGATTTTTTGCGATTGGGCAGAGCGGGCGAGTCTGCAGATCGCGGACCGTATCATCGACAAGATCACTGACCGATTCTGGCTGCTCGGCGAACATCCAGAAGCGGGGAAAGCTTCGGACGGCATCGCCGCTGGGGTGAAATGCTTTCCCGCAGGAAAATACCTGATCTACTACCGCGCCACGCGTCGCGGGACCGATATTCTCCACATCTTCCATGGCGCGCGTGATCAGCGGAAAGCTCTCAAGAAAGCAAGGGAGACGCGGTAGAGGCCTGCCACCCGCCAAGTATTCGCTAGAGCAACCCTTGCTCTAGCGCTCGCTAAAATAGGAACCTGTTAGGCTATGTCCGCCATTACTCAGTTGTGCCCATATTGCGATATTCGCCCCCGCAACTCCGGCGACCAGATCTTCCCGGAATTCCTGGAGGCCGAACAACAATCCGAGCCGATGACGCAAAAATTGTTTCTCTTGGTCTTACCGATCGCGCTTGACTTTCTCTGTGCCCCCGCAGCCGCACCCGTCTGCAGCCAGCGCAAAATCCCCGTCTGCACGGGGAAGTAGGAGAAGCTCGCCAGCATCTCCCAGCACGGCGCGAGACTGGAGACTCCCCGGTACCGGCTAAATCGTGTTCCAGGGTTTGCGGTATTGCTTGGTTAGGAGTTTGTTGGCTTCGGGGTCATTTGGGAATTGCTCTTCATCGCGATTCCAGCGCAACTTGCGTCCCAGCTTGAAGGCGATGTTGGCCACGTGCGGGGCGCTGGTGGAGCGATGCGTTGTCTCCACGTCGGAGTTGGGTTTGCGGCGCGAGCGCAGGCACTCCAGGAAGTTCAGCACGTGCGGATAGTGCTGCGCGGAGCCTTCGCTCTTAGTGACGCCGGACGATAAGACGCTCTCCCCTCCGTTGGGCCGGCGCTCGGGCCATAGCGTGTAACCTTCGCGGTCGATGAACAGCGTACCCTCGGTGCCGTAAAACTGGACGCCGTAGCTGTGGCCGTCCGGCCCGTGCGAATTGGCGTGGCGATTGCTCCACGTGACGACAAATTCCTTACCGCTCACGGGTGATACGGGGTACTCGAAGACCACTTTGAGCGTGTCCGGAATTTCGCCGTTGTCCTCGATGATGTATTTTCCGCCGAAGGCGCTCACGGCCTTGGGCGCATCAACGTCCATCGCCCAATGCACGACGTCAAGAAGATGTACGCCCCAGTCGGTCAGCGTTCCTCCGGAATAATCCCAGAAGGAGCGAAAGCTGCCGATGCAGCGGTTGCGGTTGTACGCGTGGTAAGGAGCGGGTCCAAGCCAAAGGTCCCAGTCCAGCCAGGAGGGCGGATCGCTATCGGGAGGATTGCCCATTCCTTCCGGCCAACCGTTGCTGTGAATCCAGGTCTCTGCAAGCGTGACCTTCCCGATTTTTCCGCTATGCACCAACTCCACGGCCTTTTGAAAGTGTTCGCCCGAGCGCTGCTGCGTACCGACCTGCACGACGCGGTTGTGTTTTGCCGCCGCCTGAACCATTTTCCGGCCCTCGGCCAGCGTGTGCGAGAGAGGTTTTTCGACGTAAACATCCTTGCCGGCTTCGCAAGCCATGATCATGGGGATCGCGTGCCAATGGTCGGGGGTGGCGATGATCACCGCCTGGATGTCCTTGTTGTCGAGGATGGCGCGAAAGTCTTTGTAACCTTTGGCCTTCCCGTCGGTCAGCTCGAGTGCCCGGTCCAGATTGGGCTGGAACGGGTCGGCGATGGCCATCGCATCGACCTGGCCGGACCGCAGGAAATCCTTCAGGTCGAATTGACCCATTCCGCCCGCGCCGATGAGGCCCACGCCTATCCGGTCATTGGCCCCCAAGACACTCTGCGCGATCGGACCAGCGGAGGCGGCAATGCTCACCGCGGCTCCCGCCAGGCCCTTGTTGAACTCTCTCCGAGTAATCTCAAAATCGGCCATTTTCTCCTTTACCTCCTGATGCATTTTGCGTGCGGCCGGAGCGGTGCCGAACCGAGCGCCCCGCTGGCGGCCTAGTATATTCCCGCGCAGCATGCCGCCGACAGCGGAATCGAAATCGAAGGAGATTGTATGTGGGGATTGCAGAGAAAGGCAGCCGTACGCTTTCGAGCGCCGAAGGCATGAGCCAAGTTGCAACGCCACTCACGATGGACGGACCTAGAGTTTACGGAGGGGAGCGGGCAAAGCGCTTCGGAGCGAATAGGCGCCTGGGCCGGTCAGAAGCAAGGCGAAGGCGAGAAGGAGTTCGGTGAGAGCGAATTCGTACCCGCTGTGATTAATGTCGAAACCATGCGGCAGGTGAACAAGAAAGATGGCGCCGAGCATGACGAACATCACGCAGACTGCTCCGATGCGAAGAAAAGCGCCGGTGAGAATGGCGAGGCCACCGGCGAATTGAGCCAGGCCGACGAGGTAGCCGACGGCCGGCGGCGCGTGCATGAATGCAGCAAAGGTCACCGGTCCCGGTCCGCCGAGAACGCCAAAGAGAATGCCGCTGCCGTGATAGAGAAATGGGAGCGCGCAAGCAACGCGCAGGACCAGCAGAGCAAAATTGAACTGCGATGACTCCGAAGAGGGCATTCCTGGTGTTGCATTCATGGGTTACTCCCCCAAACTGTCAGCTGGCGCATAGGATGCCACAAAGCGCGAAGATAAATCACGACGCGGGAATCTGGCGCGGTTGCGGCAGCCAATGGCGGACGAGTTGGCAGAGGGCGGCGCCGGGTGTGCCGACTTGGCTGGGATGCTCATCTAAAGAAGTGAGCATCAGAATGCCAGCTGGACCAGTCCCAGTGTGTCCGGCTCAGGAGCTTTGCGTGATCCCATTCTCAGTTCTCGATTTGGCGCCCATTGCCGCGGGCGCAACTCCCGCGGACGCTTTTCGCAACTCCCTGGAACTCGCGCAGCATGCTGAAGAATGGGGGTATCGACGCTTTTGGCTGGCCGAACACCACAACATGCCGGGCATCGCCAGCGCGGCGACGGCGGTCATCATGGGACACGTAGCCGGCGGAACAAAGACCATTCGCGTGGGAGCCGGCGGGGTGATGCTGCCAAATCATGCGCCGCTGGTGATCGCGGAGCAGTTCGGCACGCTGGCGTCGCTGTATCCTGGACGCATTGATCTCGGGCTGGGCCGCGCGCCTGGGACGGATGCGCCGACGACGCGGGCATTGCGCCGCGACAGCAAATCCACCGGCGATGATTTCCCGCGGGATGTGCTGGAGTTACAGTCGTACTTCGAGCCCGCGGAACCAGGGCAGAAAATCCGCGCGGTCCCCGGCGCAGGTCTGCGTGTACCTATCTGGTTGCTGGGCTCAAGCTTGTTCGGCGCACAGCTAGCGGCGGAGCTGGGATTGCCGTTCGCCTTTGCGTCGCATTTCGCACCCGCCGACATGATGGAGGCGCTCCACCTTTATCGAAGCGGCTTCAAGCGGTCGAAGCAGCTCGATCGGCCTTACGCCATGTTGGGCGTGAATGTCATCGCGGCTGCCACCGACGCGGAGGCGCGCCGGCTTTTTACGTCGCACCAGCAGGCCTTCGCACTGCTCCGGCGGGGAACGCCGGGACAAATCCCGCCGCCAATCGACGACATCGAAACGTTTTGGTCGCCAGCGGAAAAGGCCATGGCCAGCCAGTCGCTGGCTTGCTCGGTCGTGGGGGCAGCCAAGACGGTGGAGCGCGGACTGGATGAATTCATTGAGATTACGAAACCTGATGAGCTCATGATTGCGGCCCTGATCTACGACCAGACCGCGCGTTTGCGATCCTACGAAATCGCCACGGAGGTCCGGGAGCGGCTGGGTGCGGGAGAACGGAAAGTGAGGGTGCCGGCCGGCGTTTAGGCTGAAAGCCAGCCGCGCTGCTAGCGCTGGGCGTGTGGCAAGAACGAAAAGGGCACCCAAGGGCGACCTTTCGGGATTGAGACTGCGATTGAGACTACAGACTGTTCAAGAGATTAGGTCGTCCCGCCCAGGGCCTTCCGGATAGAATCGCGAGATTGCTCGAAATTCTTCAGGAGTCTCTGCGCCAGCTGGGCAACACGGGCGGGGGAACGATCACGCTGGACCGCATGCTGCATATTGGCCATGATCGTGTGGCTGGGCATGACCTGCGCTATGTGCTTCTCCGACGCGGCCCTAGCTTCTTCTATGGTGGCCATCATACGCGTAGGCATCGGAGGCTGGAGTTGCTGTGCGGCGGTGAGATATTCCTCTACAGTCCAATTTTTATCCAATCCAGTTTGCAAGGCGGCGATTGCGCGATCATAGCTGTCGGCAAGGGCCTCGCGGCTGTCGGATATTCGGGCGAGCAAGTCGTCCGGGCCAAAAGTGCTGCCATCTTCCCAAACGGCGGCGACGAGTTTGGCGTCTGGCACGAGCCCGCCTACGATATGGGGAATGCCGATCTTGTGGCTCAGCCCCCTGGGAACAGGGGCCAACAAGCCCCCCATGCGCGTCAGTGCGTCGTAAATCAACGTTTGCGGGCTGTTGTCGGCGGATTTTGGTTCCGTCCGGACTATATAAGCGGTTAGCGCGAATTGATGTAAATTGGTGACGATGATGAGCGGTCTGTGATCTGTGTCTTCCGCAAGTTCAAATGACGCCGGCGGCTTTTCGGGGAAATGCCGGGCGAGGCGGCGCTCGAGGTCCGTCGTCTCGTGTGAGACTTGTCCCAAGATGAGAGTCGGACAGAAAAGCAGGAAGGTCCCAGCGACGGCTGAAAGAAGTGAATTTCGAAGAGTTCGCATAAAAGAGAACTCCTGTTTTCCGGGTATCGAGGCCACCATTGTAATCCAACAAGAGCAAAAAGGGCGGCCCGTGAGGGGCCGCCCTTTAGGATTGAGGTTACGGGTGAGCTGGCGAGCTTAGTACGTGCCGCCCATGCCGCCTGCGCCGGGCGCTCCGCCGCCGGCTGCCGCTGCCTTGGTGTCTTCCTTGATGTCGGCGATGAGGGCTTCAGTGGTGAGCATCAAGCCCGCGATGGACGCTGCGTTCTGCAGCGCGAGGCGGGTGACCTTGGCTGGGTCGATGATGCCCATCTTGATCATGTCGCCGTACTCGCCGGTTTCGGCGTTGAAGCCGAAGTTTTCTTCCTTGGAGTCGCGGATCTTGCCGATCACAACGGCGCCTTCGTGGCCGGCGTTGAGAGCGATCTGGCGGGAAGGCTCTTCGAGAGAGCGCCGCACGATGCCTGCACCAACGGCTTCGTCATCGTGGAGCTTGAGCTTCTCGACGACCGCGATGCAACGGAGCAGAGCCGAGCCGCCGCCGGGGACAATGCCTTCCTCGACAGCCGCGCGGGTGGCGTGCATAGCGTCTTCGACGCGGGCCTTCTTTTCCTTCAGTTCGGTTTCGGTGGCTGCGCCGACTTTGATGACGGCGACGCCGCCGACCAGCTTGGCAAGGCGTTCCTGGAGCTTTTCCTTGTCGTAGTCGCTGGTGGTGTTTTCGACCTGCGAACGGATCTGCTTCACACGGCCTTCGATGTCCGCGGACTTGCCGGCGCCTTCGATGATCGTGGAGTTGTCCTTGTCGATGGTGATCTTCTTGGCGCGGCCGAGATCCTCAAGCTTCACATTTTCGAGCTTGATGCCGAGGTCTTCGGTGATGGCCTTGCCGCCCGTGAGGGTGGCGATGTCTTCGAGCATGGCCTTGCGGCGGTCGCCAAAGCCAGGGGCCTTGACGGCAGCGCACTGCAACGTGCCGCGGAGCTTGTTGACCACGAGAGTGGCCAGCGCTTCGCCTTCCACGTCCTCAGCGATGATCAAGAGGGGCTTGCCCATCTTGGCGGTCTGCTCGAGCAACGGGAGCAGGTCCTTCATCGAGCTGATTTTCTTTTCGTGGATGAGGATGCGAACGTCTTCGAGGACGCATTCCATGCGCTCGGGGTCAGTAATGAAGTAGGGCGAAAGGTAGCCGCGGTCAAACTGCATGCCTTCGACTACTTCGAGGGTGGTCTCCATCGTCTTGGATTCCTCGACGGTGATGACACCATCCTTGCCGACCTTCTTCATGGCTTCGGCGATGATGCCGCCGATCTGCTTGTCATTGTTGGAGGAAATGGTGCCAACCTGGGCGATCATGTCGCCCTTGACGTCCTTGTGAAGTCTCTGAATTTCCGCGACGGCCACTTCGACGGCCTTCTCGATGCCGCGTTTGAGAGCGGTCGGGCTGGCGCCGGCGGCGACGGTCTTAACGCCCTCGCGGAAGATGGCCTGTGCGAGCACGGTCGCGGTGGTCGTGCCGTCACCGGCAACGTCGGAAGTCTTGGAAGCGACTTCGCGGACCATCTGCGCGCCCATGTTCTCGAGTGGATCGCGGAGTTCGATTTCCTTGGCTACGGTCACGCCGTCCTTGGTAATGATCGGCGCGCCGAACTTCTTTTCGATCACCGCATTGCGGCCCTTGGGGCCGAGGGTGATCTTTACTGCGTCGGCGAGGGCATTCACGCCGCGCAAAATCGCCTGGCGGGAATTCTCACCTGTTACAATCTGCTTCGCCATACTGGTAATTCCTCCTGATATTCTCTTGCTGAAGTTTGATCTAGCACAATCACCGGGCAGGGCAAGCCCTGCCCCTACAGAGTGGAACCGGAACTACTTCCTGGCCGCTTTCGCCGCGCCACTGAGCTTCGCAAGAATTTCTTCTTCGCGAAGGATGAGATACTCCTCGTCTTCGATTTTGATTTCCGTACCGCTGTACTTGCCGAAGAGGACGCGATCGCCGGGCTTGACGTCCAGCGGGATCAGTTCCCCCTTCTCGCGCTTGCCAGCACCGACGGCGATGATTTCGCCCTCCATGGGCTTTTCTTTTGCGGAGTCAGGGATGATGATGCCACCCTTGACGCTTTCCTTCTCTTCAATGCGCTTCACGATGACACGGTCGTGGAGCGGAGTCAGATTCACTGCCATCTTGAAAAACCTCCATAGGTGAACTTGCGGTTTATAGTGTAGCTGGGAGGAAAAGGGGAATTAGCACTCCTCACAGCCGACTGCTAATATAGCAGAAACTCCTGCCATGTCAAGCATTTCTCGGACAGAGCGGCCGAGCTTCTGTGGATTCCCGTTCCTGTTAAACCATGTATTTATAATGGTTTAGATGGTGCAAGAAAAATCTTGCACTTGGCGATTGTACTGCAGATGGGCTGGGCGTAGAATCCGACACGCGGAAGGCTAATGGGATCGTTGGTTTACATCCGGCTTATCGGCTGCACGTTTGGGACGCTGCTGCAGCTGTTTTGGATGGTGGTGATTCTGGGCTACCGCCGCCAGCGCAATTTTGAGCGCGTTTTCTTTTTTTTGTGTCTGGCGTTGTTCCTTTTTTATGGCGGGTCACTCCTGGCGCTGAACTCGCAGATCTACTATCGCCAGCCGCCGGTGGCGCTCAATCAGTTTGCAATCGCCATCATTTCCATCGGACTTTGCATGTTGCCGGCGCTGCTTATGCATCTGCACATGGAATACGCAGAAACGCGCGGGCTGCTCAAGAACAAGCGATGGAAGCTCGCAGTATTATTTATTTTTTATGCCGCTTGCTTGCACTTGGCGGTCCGCCGGATTCCGCTCCTCGTGCATGCCCCGCAATTCAACTTTCTCGTGCCCGGCAGTTCGCTGGGCGAGGGCTTCGCCATCACGCTGGCCGTTGCGCTGGCGTGGTGCGGAGGATGGGAAAGACGATTCGCAACGGCCGCCCCGGACAAGCCACAGCGCTATTTTCACTGGACGCTATTGGCATTCTTCGCTGCGTCCTTCCTGGCGGTCGATGGCTTGCATTTGGGACCGTTTCCTATGCAGGCTCGGGTGACAGAGGCGCTTGCTACAGCTTTTTCGCTGCTCCCGATTTTGCCCTTCAGCGTGCTTATCTATCTTGTATTTCGGCATAACTTTTTGCAGATCGGCCGGCAGAAGAATCTTCTGTACGCGATTTCGGCCACTTTCCTAGCCTTGCTGTACCTGAGCCTTGTCCGCCGTGTCGGCACCTGGCTGGAGCCGCTGCTTCCGCCGGAGGCTTCGGCGTCCATTCTGCTCTTTGTGCTGGTGATCTTTATCGAGCCGTTGCAACGCGTACTTGGCCGCCAGCTGGAAGAAACGGCGCACCAGGAAATGGACCGCGTGCAGCGCTTGACCGCGGAGATTCAGCAGGAAGCGCGGCAGGGAAATCTGCGAGGACTCGTGCGTTTCGTT